>CAZMMG010000050.1:0-11494 GCA_964567355.1 uncultured Neptunicoccus sp. | reverse complement strand
GATCTAATGCCGAGGCCTCATTGGCAAAAGTTACCGCCGAGTTAAAATCTGAAGAAGCACAACTTGCCATGCGCCAGAGATTGCTGGCAAGCGCGCAAGTGCAGCTTGAGGTTGCTCGCACCGAGGCAAACCGCCAAACTAGGTACCTGTCGATGGCCGTGTCACCGACCATATCGGATGAACCCAGTTATCCACGGTCTTTTGTAAATACACTGCTGGCGGCAGTGGTATTTGCAGGCTTTTATCTGATGATTTCATTAACTGCTTCGGTTTTGCGTGAGCAAATATCCAACTGATCAAGCGATGGGGCCTGATCAGTTTTAGAACGAGTACAATAGTGACTGAACCCTATTCATACAGGAATAATCAATGTCAAAACCTTTGAATATAAGCACCCCGAACACATGGGAATTTTTGCGCGATGCGATGATTACGCCAACCGGTTTTCGCGAATATGATGCACGCTGGAAATACCCCGACGATATAAACCTGCCGGGTATTACCGCCCTTGGTCTGGGGTTGGGAACGCAGATGTATGAAAATGGTATCGAGCCGGTTATTGCCGTCGGAAACGATTATCGGGATTATTCACTTTCGATTAAAAACGCCCTGATGCTAGGCTTGATGCAGGCGGGCATTCATGTCAAAGATATCGGCCCCGCGTTGTCACCGATGGCCTATTTCAGTCAGTTTTATCTGGATGCACCTGCGGTGGCGATGGTGACGGCATCGCATAACCCAAATGGCTGGACGGGTGTGAAAATGGGGTTTGAACGCCCATTAACACACGGGCCAGATGAAATGGGGCGTTTGCGCGATATCGTTCTGAACGGTGAAACTGTTGCGCGTGAAGGTGGTAAATATGAGTTCGTTGACGGTGTGAAGGAAGCCTATCTTGACGACTTGTGTGGTGACTTCAAAATGCGCCGCAAGCTGCGCATAGTTTGCGCCACTGGCAACGGTACGGCCTCGGCCTTTGCCCCCGAAGTTCTGGAGCGCATTGGCGTGGAAGTGGTTCCGTCACACAATGAACTGGATTACACATTCCCACACTATAACCCAAACCCTGAAGCAATGGAAATGCTGCATGATATGGCCGCATCTGTTAAGGAAAGCGGGGCCGATCTGGCCCTTGGGTTTGACGGCGACGGAGATCGTTGCGGTGTGGTCGACAATGAAGGCGAAGAAATTTTTGCCGATAAGGTCGGTGTCATCATGGCGCGTGATCTGTCGAAGATATATCCAAATGCGACCTTTGTCGCCGACGTGAAATCCACCGGACTTTTCGCCAGCGATCCCGAACTGTTGAAAAATGGCGTGAAGGCCGATTATTGGAAAACCGGCCACAGCCATATGAAACGCCGGGTCAAGGAACTGGGTGCCTTGGCGGGGTTTGAAAAATCTGGCCACTACTTTTTGGCCGAGCCCATAGGACGCGGCTATGATTGCGGCATGCGTGTGGCGGTTGAGATGTGCAAACTTCTGGATCGCAACCCCGATATGTCGATGGCTGATTTGCGCCGCGCGTTGCCTGTTACTTATGCTACGCCAACTATGTCGCCGTTCTGTCCCGATGGGGAAAAATACGCTGTACTGGAACGGCTGGTTGGACGGTTGGTTGAAATGCATAAGGCGGGCGATACCATAGCGGGCCGCGCGATTGCGCAAGTGGTTACGGTGAACGGGGCGCGGGTTATTCTGGACAACGGTGCTTGGGGGTTGGTGCGGGCATCATCCAACACACCCAACTTGGTCGTGGTCTGCGAAAGCCCCGTGTCCGATGCGGAAATGCGGGCAATTTTCAAGGATATTGATGCGGTTGTGCGCACCGAACCGTCTGTGGGTGCATACGATCAAATGATTTAGGTGAAGATACTTCCGTCTTTTGGGGCCTAATTTCCACTTAGCGGGGCCGTCTTGCAAATCTGATACCGATGCTGTTTATACGGACAAACAGGCACTAAACCCGTTCCAGAATAATAGCTATTCCTTGGCCGACACCGATGCACATGGTGCAAAGCGCAAAACGCCCGTTTGTTCGCTTTAGGTGATAGGATGCCGTTGTTACCAAACGCGCCCCGCTCATTCCCAAGGGATGTCCCAAAGCTATCGCGCCACCATTCGGATTTACACGCGGATCGTTGTCCGCCAAACTTAGGGCGCGTGTGACGGCCAAGGCTTGTGCGGCAAAAGCTTCGTTAATCTCGATAACGTCCATATTTGCCAGCGTCAGGCCCGATTTTGCCAGAACTTTGTGGGTTGCGGGAACTGGGCCGAACCCCATGATGCGCGGCTCAACCCCAGCGGAAGCCATAGATACAATTCGGGTTATCGGGGTTAGATGGTGCTGTTTAAGGGCTGCTTTTGACGCGATAAGCACAGCGCAAGCCCCGTCATTGATACCCGAGGCATTGCCTGCGGTTACAGTGCCATTTTCGCGAAACGGTGTGGCCAGTTGGGCCAGCTTTTCAAGCGTGGTTTCGGCCCGGGGATGTTCATCCCGCTCAAAAACTAGGGCCTTGCCTTTGCGTTGCGGAATGTTCACCGCAATGATTTCCTGTGCAAAAATACCCTCACGTTGCGCATGGGTCGTTAGGGTTTGTGACCGCAGGGCAAAGATATCTTGGTCTTCGCGGGAAATGCCGAATTCTTCGGCCACATTTTCAGCCGTTTCGGGCATGGACTCGACGCCGTATTGCTGCTTCATCAAAGGGTTTACAAATCGCCAACCCATAGTTGTGTCATATAGCCGGGGACTACGCGAATATGCGGTGTCGGATTTTGGTAACACGAAAGGCGCCCGCGACATGTTTTCCACACCGCCCGCAATAATCAGATCGGCCTCACCGGTCTTGATTGCACGTGCCGCGGTTCCGATGGCATCCATACCAGAACCGCATAAACGGTTTAGTGTCATGCCGGGAATGCTGACAGGCAAGCCTGCCAGCAAGGTCGACATGCGCGCTACATTGCGGTTGTCTTCGCCCGCTTGATTGGCACAGCCAAGCAACACATCATCGAGCTTTGACCAGTCGACCCGCTTGTTTCTAGCCTGTAATGCCCTTAGTGGCATGGCGGCAAGATCATCGGTGCGTACGGATGATAAGCTGCCGCCATAACGCCCGATGGGGGTGCGAACTGCGTCGCATAAATAGGCTTGGTTCATGACTTGCTATCCTTGATGTTCAAAGCGACTGTAAGGCCAGAAGGGTTTTCGGGCAATTCCCCGGTTGAACTTTAAAACGGCAACCCGACATAGTTTTCAGCCAATGCACCCATCGCTTTTTCCGACGACAACAGATAATCCATTTCGGTTTGTTGGAGCTGTTTTTCATAAGGGCTGTGATCCGGAAAATCATGTAGCAAATTGGTCATCCACCAACTGAAACGCTGGCCCTTCCAGACCCGCGCCAGGGCTTTTTCGGAATAGGCTTCAAGCCCGTGATCGTCGCCGTTTTTATAATGATCCAGCATGGCGTGGTATAGGTAATACACATCCGACGCCGCCGAATTCAATCCACGTGCCCCTGTGGGTGGTACGATATGGGCGGCGTCGCCAGCCAGAAACATATTGCCGTAGCGCATTGGTTCGGCAACAAAGCTGCGCAGGGGGGCGATGCTTTTTTCAATTGACGGGCCGGTGATTAAATTTTCAGCGACATCCCTTGGTAAACGCCGTTTCAACTCGGCCCAGAAGGCATCATCCGACCAGTCGTCAACCGTATCGGTTAGCGGCACCTGAATGTAATAACGGCTCAGGGTTTGCGAACGTAATGAGCAAAGCGCAAAGCCGCGTTGGTGTTTGGCATAGATCAGTTCAGGTGAAACTGGTTTGGTGTTTGACAAAACCCCTAACCAACCAAACGGGTAGACCCGCTCATATTCGCGGATTTTATCCTTTGGAATGGATTTGCGGCTGACCCCGTGAAACCCGTCGGCGCCGATTATATAGTCGCAATCAATGCGCACGGTTTCAGTGCCATTGTCATAGGTCAGATAAGGCGCATCTGTTGTTATATCGTGGGGTTTAACGTCATTCGCGTTGTGAATGACTTTGCCGCCCATGTTTTCACGGGCGTCATACAGGTCGCGGGTCAGTTCGGTTTGGCCGTAAACCACAACCGAATTACCGCCTGTCAGACCTTTCAGGTCAATGCGGTCACGGGTGCCGTTATGGGCAATGTAAAACCCGCCATGGATTTCGCCCTCCGCATCCATGCGAGTGCCGCACTGCGCCTCGCGCATCAGATCGGCAAAGCCGTGTTCCAGAACCCCGGCGCGGATGCGTCCCAATACATAGTCGCGGCTGTGCTTTTCCAGCACAACATTGTCGATACCCTGCAAATCAAGCAGTTGCGAAAGAAGCAATCCCGAAGGGCCGCCGCCGATTATGCCAACTTTGGTTTTCATCTATACGCTCATCATTTGTTCGATACGGTCAAGAATTTCCATCGCCGGCAGGCATTGCTGAACCGAACTGTTCGGCTCGCGGCCTTCGCGAATGGCGGCGATAAATTCGCGGTCGATCAGCTCGATGCCGTTGTTGGAAACGGCAACCCCCGATAGATCAACCGGTTTCTCATAGCCATCAACCAGATCGTCATAACGCGCATTCCATGTGCCATTGTCACAAATGTAGCGAAAAAACGTCCCTAGCGGCCCATCGTTGTTGAACGACAGCGACAGGGTGCAAACTGCCCCTTTGGGGGTTTTCATAATGATGCTCATGTCCATGGAAATGCCAAGTTCTGGGTGTTTAGGGCCTTGAACCCCGTACACTTCCGATACTTTTTCACCAGTTTGATATTGGAATAAATCGACCGTATGACAGGCGTGGTGCCATAACAGGTGATCGGTCCAGCTGCGCGGACCACCTGCGGCGTTGATGTTTTGGCGGCGGAAAAAATAGGTCTGCACATCCATTTGCTGGATACTGATCTCGCCTTTGGTGATCTTGTTGTGGATCCACTGGTGTGACGGGTTGAAACGGCGCACATGCCCCGCCATTGCAGTCACGCCGGTTTCGTTTTGTACCCGAACAATCTCTTGCGCATCCGCCAGTGTGTCTGACATCGGAATTTCAACCAACACATGCTTGCCCGCCTTCATACATTGGATCGCTTGGGCGGCGTGCATTTGCGTCGGTGTTGACAGAATAACCGCGTCAACATCATCGCGCGCCAGACTAACGGTGAGATCAGTTGTTGCGTGGGCAATGCCGCGATCGGCAGCAAACTGTTCAATAGCCGCCAAACGCCGACCGACCACGGATGTGACCGTTACCCCGTCGATTTTAGCCAATGCATCAAGATGTTTTTTCCCGAACGCGCCTGCGGCACCTGCCACACAAATTCTCATAGTTGTTGTCCTTATCCAGTCGCCGGATGCCGGAAAAACCGGCTATCACGGGTTTAGTTATGCGAAATCCTGCACATAGTTGAAATCAGAAAAACAATTCCCCTATCAAAGTTTTGAATAGCTAAGGGTCTATCATCACCAAACCGAACGGGTCGAGATGTATTTTCCTGACAACCTCCAAAAACTGGCTTTGGGTCGGAGTTGGCTCCCAATCCTTGCGATATGTCAGTCCGATAGGTCGGGTGCTGTCTGGCAGGTTTATGGGTAGAGAAACCAGTAATTTGTTTTCCAGTTCATGGCGGATTTGGTTTACTGAAGTGATGGTGACATAATCGCCCGTCATCAACAGGCCGCGCACAAGGATCATTGAACTGGACACGACTTTAACGGGCGTGTTTTCCAGTGATGGTATCTGCAACATATTGTGCAGATACATTCCCGTGGGTGTTTGTGCGGGCGGGGCAATCCACGGGTAATGCAGAGTGTCTTTCAAGTTGGGATCACGGAGTTTGGTTAATGGATGATTTTTGCGCACAATGATGGCAAGAGGATCATCAAACAGGGTTTCTTGGGTAATATCTTCATGGGGAGGCGGGTTGCGCAAGGCCCCGATGATGAAATCTATCTGGCCGTGGCGCAGGTCGCGCAGCAGCTTTATATAAGGGCCTTCAACTGTGTTTATCTGCACGAATTGCTTGTTTTGCAAAAATTTATGGATCGATTGAGGCAAGCACCAAGAGCGCGCAAGGGGTAAGGATCCTATCGCGATTCTGGTCGTGTCGCGGCCTTGCTGCGCACTTATTTCATATTGCCCTTGTTGCAGTTCGGACGCGGCAATCCGAACATGGCGTACCAGCATTTCCGCTGTCGGCGTAAGCGTGATGCCCTTGCCCGAGGCCAGAAACAGGGCCTGGCCGATGTTCTTTTCCAGATCACGCGCGGCACGGTGGATCGAGGGTTGCGATATGCCAATGTTCCAGGCTGCCATTGAAAAGCTGCGGGCCGTGGCAAGGGCAATAAGGGCGCGAAGCTGGGGTACGGTCAGTTTCTGGTCAATTCGCTCGGGGCTATTTTTGACAGCTTTTCGGGTGCCAAGGGCTATTTCTGCAAGGGCGCGGTCTGTGCGTCTTAGATAGAATTTTCCGGTTTCTGTTAATGACATGCCTTTGTGCAACCGAATGAATAGTTTGGTATTCAGGGTGGTTTCCAGCTTTGATATGGCGTGTGTTATGGCGGGTTGGGATAGAAATATAACCTCTGCGGCCTGGCTAATACTGCCTTGCCTAGCGACCTCGGCGAAGGCTCTTAAATGCCGTATATTCGGAAATTGTGTTTCCATAGCTCAACCTTAAAAGATACTCTGCTTATATTATCTATAGTATTTTCTTATAGGTAGTAAGGTTTTTCGATTGGTAATTTCACAGCTTTAACAGGATGTTGTTTTGGTCTGTTATAATCTATAAGGATGCTCCGCCATGTCTGCCAAAAAAACTGCTCTTGTGATCAGTGCACATGCCGCCGATTTTGTCTGGCGCGCGGGTGGCGCGATCGCACAACATCAGGCTAAGGGCTATGAGGTGACGGTTGTTTGCCTGTCATTTGGCGAGCGCGGTGAAAGTGCCAAGCTGTGGAAACAGGAAGGCATGACGCTGGAAAAAGTTAAGGCGGCACGGCGCAAAGAGGCGGAAAATGCCGCTGCCGCGCTGGACGTGCATGATATCCAGTTTTTTGACCTAGGGGATTATCCGCTGGTTTTAGAACGCGACGACAAATACCGCTTGGTCGATCTGATCCGCGCCGTTCAGCCGAACTTCATGATGAGCCACTCAAAATATGACCCTTATAATACCGATCATATGTATACCACGGATGTGGCGATGGAATGTAGAATGATCGCGCAGGCCTGGGGTCATAACCCCGGTGAAAAAGTGCTGGGCGCGCCGCAGCTTTATCTGTTTGAGCCGCACCAGACCGAACAGATGGGCTGGAAGCCGAATGTGTTTCTGGACATCACGGATGTGTGGGATAAGAAACGCGCAGCGATTGAATGCATGCAGGGCCAGCAGCATTTGTGGGATTTCTATACCAATGTGGCTGAAAATCGCGGCAATCATTTCCGCCGCAATTCCGGCGGTCAGGCTGGCGGCAAGCCGTCGCAATATGCCGAAGGATTTCAGGCGATTTACCCTACTTGCGTGGATGATCTGGGATGAATGTTGTTGTCCAAAACATAGACCGCGCTGACCCGAAGGTTGTGAAAGCTTTGGGTCAATGCGGTGTGGCCGCAGTGCATGAGGCACAGGGGCGCAAGGGTTTGCTGGCGTCTTATATGCGGCCGATTTATCCGGGAGCATCAATCGGGGCTTCTGCTGTTACCATACTGGCAGCACCTTGCGACAACTGGATGCTGCATGTGGCAATAGAACAATTGCAGGCGGGCGATGTGCTGGTACTGGCGGTAACCTCGCCTTCGGATGCGGGTTATTTTGGTGATCTTTTGGCAACCTCGGCGCAGGCGCGCGGTTGTGTTGGCTTGATCATTGATGCCGGCGTGCGCGATGTGCGCGACCTGCAAGCGATGGATTTTCCGGTTTGGTCGAAGGCCATAGGGGCGCAAGGCACGGTGAAAGAAACCTTGGGTTCGGTCAATGTGCCGGTGGTTTGTGCCGGTGCGACAGTGAACGCAGGCGATGTGATTGTAGCCGATGACGACGGGGTTTGTGTTGTCAGGTGCAAGCGGGCGGCAGAGGTTTTGGCCAAGGCGCAAGCGCGGTTGGCAAATGAGGAACAAAAACGCGCACGCCTTGCGAGCGGCGAACTGGGTCTGGATATGTATGATATGCGCGACCGCTTGAAAGCCAAGGGGTTGAAATATGTCTGAACGCGGCATCCGGTGTATGTGGATGCGCGGCGGTACGTCCAAGGGCGGGGTTTTTCTGGCGGATGATTTGCCTGCGGATATTGCGGCACGCGATGCGGTGCTGCTTGGCGTGATGGGCTCACCCGATGCGCGGCAAATCGACGGAATGGGCGGGGCCGATCCGCTGACCTCCAAAGTGGCTGTGGTAGGTAAATCCCGAAACGGGGCGGATGTGGACTATCTGTTTTTGCAGGTGTCTGTTGATCAGGCGCAGGTCAGTGATGCTCAAAACTGCGGCAATATGCTGGCAGGCGTTGGTGCCTTTGCAATCGAGCGCGGCTTGGTGGCGGCTAGGGGAGATGAAACCCGTGTAACGGTTTACATGCAAAACACCGGCAAGCTGGCGGAACTGAAGGTGCAAACGCCTGACGGGCAGGTGACCTATCGGGGGGATGCACGGATTGACGGGGTGCCGGGATATGCCGCCCCGGTTTCAATCGCGTTCAAAGATACGGCCGGGTCAAGTTGTGGCGCACTTTTGCCAACGGGTAATGTGCGCGATGTTGTGAACGGTGTTGATGTGACACTGATCGACAACGGCATGCCTTGTGTGATTTTGCGCGCGACCGATATGGGAATAGCGGGCACGGAAAGCCGCGAGGAGTTGGAAGCAAATGCAGACTTGCGCGACCGCTTGGAAGTCATTCGTTTGCAGGCGGGGCCAATGATGAATTTGGGCGATGTCATGGATAAGACGGTGCCGAAAATGACCATGGTCAGTGCGGCAAATGCGGGCGGCGCGATTTCTACGCGCACGTTTATACCGCATCGCTGCCACGCCTCTATCGGGGTGTTGGGGGCGGTGTCTGTAGCTTCGGCCTGTTTGCTGGAAGGCTCGGTTGCCGCAGATTTGGCATCTGTGCCAAATGGGGAACATAAGGCGTTGCAAATAGAACACCCTTTGGGCGAAACCACGATCATTGTGGATGCGCAAACCCATAATGCCGCCATTTTGCGTACGGCGCGAAAATTATTTGATGGAGAGGTTTTTGCATGATGCAACAAATGGATGCAAACTGGATGGCATTCCATCCCGACCCGCGCAAACCTGATTTTGTACCGCCTAAGGGCGCGGTGGATGCGCATTGCCATGTCTTTGGGCCTGCAAAAGACTTTCCATTCGCTAAAATGCGCAAATACACCCCCTGTGATGCCGGAAAACAGCAATTGTTTAACTTGCGCGATCATCTGGGGTTTTCGCGCAATGTGATCGTGCAGGCCTCTTGCCACGGAACCAATAATGATGCGCTGATCGATGCGCTGAATGCGGCGGGAGATTTGGCACGCGGTGTGGCGGTGATCGCACCGGATGTAACTGATGCACAGTTGCTGTGGATGCACAGGGCAGGCGTGCGCGGTGTGCGTTTCAATTTTATAAAGCGGCTGGTGGATGACACACCGAAACAGGTGTTTCTGGATATGGCCGCGCGGATTAAAAAACTGGGCTGGCACATCGTGGTTTATTTCGAGGCGGCTGATTTACACGAATTGACCCCATTCCTGAAGCAACTGCCCGGCATTGTTGTTGTCGATCATATGGGGCGGCCCGATGTCTCAAAACCCGTTGACCATGCGGATTTTCAGGAATTCATCACGCTGTTGGTTGAAAACGATAATTTCTGGGTCAAAGTGACCTGCCCCGAACGTTTGACAGTTGCAGGCCCGCCTTACGGCGATGTCATTCCGTTCGGGCGCACACTGGTCGATTTATTCCCGACCCGCGTTCTTTGGGGAACCGACTGGCCGCACCCGAATATGAAATCCCATATGCCTGACGACGGAAATCTGGTAGATGTGATCCCGCGTATTGCGACAACGGTGGAAAAACAACAGGCGTTATTGGTGGATAACCCGATGCGGCTATATTGGTCTGAACAGGAGAATGCTCATGCAACTTGACGAATTTGACCATCACACCCCGATTGAAGGCACCACCTTTTTTGACGGTAAAATGGCGATGAAGGGTTATGCGCTGAACAAGATGTGTTTCTCGTTCAATAAGGCGGACGCGCGGGCGGCATATCTGGCAGATACTGAAATCTACATGGAAAAGTTCAAGTTGAATGATGCGCAAAAGCAGGCTTGCCGCAACAAAAACGTGCTGGAAATGATCGCCGAGGGTGGCAACATCTATTATCTGGCCAAATTGGCGGGGATTTACAAAATGAATATGCAGGATATCGGGGCGCAACAAACCGGTATGTCGGTGGATGCGTTCAAGGAAAAACTGCGCAGGGCAGGGGACTGATATGGCAAAAATTATCGGCGGGCTGACCACATCCCATATTCCCGCAGTGGGCAACGCGATTGCCAATCAACAGATGGACGATCCATACTGGAAACCGTTTTTTGATGCTTATCCACCGATCCGTGAGTGGCTGGATCAGCATAAACCCGATGTGGCAATCAATATATATAATGACCACGGGCTTGGGTTTTTTCTTGACCAGATGCCGACCTTTGCCATCGGGGCAGCGCATCAGTATGTCAACGAGGACGAAGGCTGGGGCCTGCCGGTGATCCCGCCGTTTCAAGGTGACGCGCCGCTTTCATGGCATATCATCGAACACATGGTTGAAGATGAGTTTGATATCACATCCTGCCAAGAACTGCCGGTGGATCACGGATTTACCGTCCCGATGCAACTGTTCTGGCCGGGCTTGGGGGATAATCCAAACCTGCCACGTGCCATTCCGATCAGTGCCAACACGGTGCAACATCCGATACCGACGCTGAAGCGGGCTTTGGATTTCGGCAAAGCGCTGGGCCGCGCCATTCGATCCTATCCCGAAGACATCAAAGTGGTTGTGCTTGGCACGGGGGGCCTATCGCACCAGCTGGACGGCGAACGCGCGGGTTTTATCAACAAAAAATTTGATCGAATGTGTATGGAAAAGATCGTAACTGATCCAGAAGCCTTGACCAAAATATCACGCCATGAACTGGTGCGCCAAGCGGGGGCGCAGGGTACCGAATTTTTGATGTGGATGATGATGCGCGGGGCTTTGGGCGACAAAGTAACCCCGTTGCAGCAAAATTATCATATTCCGATCTCGAATACGGGCGCGGGGACGATGTTGTTGGAATGTGTTGACTAAGGATGGTTTTTTTGGATTGCGTAATGATCGGATATAATCCACGATGCGCGAAAATGTGGGCATTTTGCCTTATGGGATTACACGGGTGCTATTCGGTTTCCGAATAGCTTTGCAAGAT
>CAZMMG010000049.1:0-11667 GCA_964567355.1 uncultured Neptunicoccus sp. | reverse complement strand
CCCCTTGCCCATCACAAAAAACGGCAGGCTGTCCAAGCCGAACGGGGCCAATATCCCTGAAAGCACCGCAGCGGGCATCACCAGAAAGCCCATCACCGGCACCGACCCTAGGTTTGCGATCAAGCCGAATTGGGCAAGCCGGTTAAAATGGTAAGCCGCAAACGGGGCGGTTGCGGCACCGGCCACCAGCGATGAAACTATGAGGGCCAGAAAGGGTTGCAAGATGCGACCACGTCCGAATTGCAAGTTTTGCCAAACGCGCTGATATTTCAGAAACTCGAAAGTTGCCACAAGGGCTGTGGTGGCGGCAAATGACATCTGAAACCCTGCCTGTGACAGGCTTTCGGGGCGAAACACCAACAGGATCGTCGCCGCAAGCGCCACCGCACGCAAGGTGATAGCCGGACGATCCAGAAGCACCCCCACAAGCATCACCGCAACCATGATAAAAGCGCGTTCCGTGGCAATGGCGGCACCAGATATTTGCAAATAGGCAAAGCCCGCAACCAGGGCAAAAACCGCGCCGATCTTTTTGGCAGACCAATGAAGCGCAACATAAGGCATCAGGGCCATGCCGTAGCGCACCAAAGCAAAGACAAAGCCAACCAGCAGCCCCATATGCAGGCCCGAAATAGCCAGAAGATGGGCCAAATTTGACGCCCGCAAATCATCCAGCATCACAGGGTCAATGGCTGACCTGTCGCCAGTGATGATCGCGGCGGCAAAAGCCCCGGTCTGGCCCTTTATTTGCCGACGCACATAGGCCGCCATACGCATGCGCAGATCAAAAAGCCGCATCGCGTAACTACCTAGATCGGGCTTTTTTACCAGCCTGACGGGGTTACGCGAATAGCCCACAGCCCCTAGCCCCTTGAACCAGGCATATTGCTGAAAATCAAAGCCACCTGGTTCGACCGGGCCTGCGGGGGGGGAAAGGCTGCCAAGGGTGCGAATACGCGCACCGGGTTGCAAATTGTCCAACCCGTCATTTGACAACAGTGACACACGCACGAATGTCGGCGTTCGCGGCTTCGAGATTTTACCCAAATCAAGCTCGGTCAAAGTGACACGCGGATGATTGGTTCTTGAGCGGTCAAGCGCGGTCACCCTGCCCTCGATTGGCCCATAGTAGCGCCAGCCCAAAACCGGTTCACTGACATTATGGCTGCGAAAAACCGCCAGTAAAAAACCCAACAGGATCAGGGCTATGATCCGGAACCACAAATATCTGATCGCGCCGCGATCAATAAAAGCCAAAGCAAACAACACCGCATCACCCGCCCCTAGAATTTGCACCAGCCCCCACATCGGCTCGAATGTCAGGGAAAAATACAACCCTGTGCCCAAGGACAGGCACACCGGCAGCCATAGTAACAAGCGGCCGCGCTGCGCCTCAACGGTTGCGGTGAAAATAGTGCCGATACCTTCTATTGCTCTTCCCCATTCATTTGCCTAAACGTGGGGTAACACTATCTTCATCATGGTTTCCAAGTGGTTAATATAAGAGGTTAATTCATGGGCATTGTCACCCGTTTCGCACCGTCCCCGACAGGTTATTTGCACATCGGTGGTGCCCGTACAGCCCTGTTCAACTGGCTTTACGCCCGCGCCAATGGCGGTAAATTTTTGCTGCGTATCGAAGATACCGACCGCGAACGTTCAACAGATGCAGCAACTAAAGCCATTTTTGAAGGCCTGACATGGTTGGGCCTTGACTGGGACGGCGAAGCCCATAGCCAGTTTGCCCGCAAAGATCGCCACGCAGAGGTTGCCCATGCCATGCTGACAACGGGACACGCCTATAAATGCTATGCCACACGCGCTGAAATAGACACGTTTCGTGCCTCGGATGCGGGCAAATACCGCAGTTTTCAAAGCCCGTGGCGTAATGCCGATCCTGCTATGGCCCCAGACGACGCCCCATATGTCATTCGCCTAAAAGCCCCGCAAGACGGCAATCTGGCCATTCACGACGAGGTGCAAGGCGATGTCACCTGGAAAAACACCAGCTTCGACGACATGATCCTGTTACGTTCAGATGCGACACCCACTTATATGTTGGCAGTAGTTGTAGATGATCATGACATGGGCGTGAGCCATATAATTCGCGGTGATGATCACCTGATCAACGCGGGCCGTCAAAGCCTGATCTACCGCGCCATGGGCTGGGATATTCCAACCTTCGCCCACATCCCGCTGATTTTCGGATCCGACGGCAAAAAACTGTCAAAACGCCACGGCGCCACCGGTGCACAGGAATACCGCGCCATGGGCTATTTGGCCGAAGCCATGCGCAACTATTTGGCGCGTCTGGGCTGGAGCCACGGCGATGACGAGCTGTTTACCACAGAGCAGGCCTTGGAATGGTTCGATCTAAAAGACATCAACAAGGCCCCGTCGCGTTTTGATTTCAAAAAACTGGACAATGTTAGCAAGTACCATATCGAAAATGCGCCCGATGACGTGCTGCTGACCGGATTGAATGATTACATCGCATCACAAGACCGCGACCCGTTAAGCGACGATAACCTTGCCAAATTAAAGGCGGTGCTGCCGATTGTCCGTGAAAGGTCAAAAAAACTGCCCGAATTATTGGAAAAAGCCCATTTCATTTTAGGGGCGCGACCATTTGCGCCTGATGAAAACGGGTTAAAATTACTACATTCAGTATCCAATGGTATACTGAATGGATTGACCTTACAGCTTGCAGCCGTTACTACTTGGGACAAAGAAAAGTTGGAGACTTTATTTCGGAATATTGCCGAAGCTGAAGGTCTTGGACTTGGCAAGATAGCGCAGCCAATGAAGGTTGTTCTGTCCGGCACCACAAAAGCACCATCCATTTTTGATATGATGGTGGCGATTGGAAAAGACGAGACACTTGCGCGCCTTAGGGATGCCGCGCAAATGAAGTAACACCAGACTGATCTGGAACAGTTCTTCGATCATGGCCAAATGGCCAATTCGGGCACATTTGTAGTGTCTAAACGATATAAATGGGGTTCTTCCCCGAAACGAAAATGAGGACGATATGACAGACACAACCCGCATTGCAACACTGACATTTGACGACCAAAAAGTTGAATTGCCAATAAATTCACCAAGCGCGGGGCCTGATGTTCTTGATATTACAAAGTTATATGCACAAGGGAATGTGTTTACCTACGACCCAGGTTTTACCTCGACCGCATCATGTGAGTCGACCATTACGTTTATCGACGGGGCCAAAGGCAAATTGCAATATCGCGGCTATTCCATCGAGGATCTGGCAGAAAAATCCCATTATCTAGAGGTTTGTTACGTTCTGCTTTATGGTGATTTACCCAGCAAAGACCAGTTAGAAGAATTTGAAATACGGGTCACGGGCCACACAATGCTGCATGATCAGATGCAGCACTTGTTCCGGGGTTTTCGCCGCGATGCCCACCCGATGGCTGTTATGTGCGGGGTTGTTGGCGGTCTGTCGGCGTTCTATCACGACAGCACCGATATAACGGATGTCAACCAACGCGAAATCGCCTCGATCCGGATGATCGCCAAAATCCCCACCATCGCGGCCTATGCCTATAAGTATTCCATCGGGCAGCCGTTTGTGTACCCTGACAACAATCTGGATTATGCCTCAAACTTTTTGCGCATGTGCTTTGCAGTGCCAGCCGAGGATTATGTCGTTAACCCGGTTCTGGCCAAAGCCATGGATCGCATCTTTATGCTGCACGCGGATCACGAACAAAACGCGTCGACCTCGACGGTGCGCTTGGCAGGATCATCCGGGGCCAACCCGTTTGCCTGTATCGCCGCCGGTATTGCCTGTCTTTGGGGGCCAGCCCACGGCGGGGCCAATGAAGCCGCGTTGATGATGTTACGTGAAATCGGCACGGTCGACCGCATCCCCGAATATATCGCCCGCGCCAAAGATAAAAGCGATCCGTTCCGTCTGATGGGCTTTGGTCACCGGGTTTACAAAAACTTTGATCCACGCGCCAAAGTACTAAAAGAAAGTGCCGATGAGGTTTTGACCCTGTTGGGAATAGAAAACAATGAAACCCTGAAAGTGGCAAAAGAACTGGAACGCATTGCGCTTGAGGATCCCTATTTCATCGAGAAAAAACTCTATCCCAACGTGGATTTCTATTCCGGCATTATTCTTTCGGCGATGGGTTTCCCAACCTCTATGTTCACACCAATCTTTGCATTGTCACGCACGGTAGGCTGGATTTCGCAATGGAAGGAAATGATTGCCGATCCGAAATTGAAAATAGGTCGTCCGCGCCAGTTGTACACAGGGGCGGTTGATCGTAGTTACACGGACGTTGAAAAACGGCTTCCAACCGAGAAATATTTAAAGTTCAACGGTAACTCGTAACACGATCACTACATAACGTTTAATACACATCCGGTTGACCAGATAACGCGCAACCGGGCGGGGGGGAATATGAGCGACACATCGAAAAATGAAGACCAGATAAGCGAGCAACGCAAAACCGAGATAAAAACCGAATTATGGTTGATAACCATCTTTGGCGGCTTGGCGATTAGCGTCATCATCTACTATTTCGGCTATGGTCTGGTTTTTCTGTTCGCAGGGCTGATCGCAACCCTTCTGGGCAAGAAAGAACTGGACATTACCGACAAGCTGCCAATGGTTGCCTGTGTCGTTGCAATAGCGCTGGTCGCTTTCAAAGCCGCTGCTATAAATACAACAAGCTACAGTGGCCAGACCGGTTATCCGACACAAAGCGTCGAGCGTGTTGATGGTCTGACAACAGGCCAGCTTAATGGACGCAATTGCAGCTTGGCGCAACTTTCCGGCGGTCAAAGTATGATGGTGTGCGATTGATCTTTGGCTAAACCCCGCACCAGTCTAAAAAGGCCGCTGAATTCAGTGGCCTTTATATTTGGGTGACCGTTTTTCCAGAAATGCCGAAACGCCTTCACGAAAATCCTCTGTCTTTCCGGCGATGCCCTGCAATTTAGCCTCAAGGGCCAATTGCGCGTGCACATCATTGTCAAAGCTTTGCCGCATAGCCTGTTTCAACAAGCCGTAAGAGGCGGTTGGCCCGGTGGCCAGATGACGGGCGCGTTTTGCAATATGGGCGGTGAAATCCTGATCCGCCACCGCTTCCCAGATCATTCCCCATTCGGCGGCTTGCGCAGCAGTAACAGGTTCGGCAAACAAAGTTGCGCCCATGGCGCGCGGAAACCCTACAAGGCGCGGCAACCAGTATGTGCCGCCCGCATCGGGGATCAGCCCGATACGCGAAAAGGCTTGCAAGAATACGGCTGAAGCGGTTGCAATCACCACATCGCAGGCTAAAGCAAGGTTCGCCCCCGCCCCCGCTGCAGCCCCGTTCACGGCAGCAATGGTTGGTATTTTGCAGTCATAAATCGCCTTCAGCAAGGGTTCGTATTCATCACGCAGGGCGGCTTCCAGATCAAGGTCGTCAGCGTCTTCAACATCTGTCAAATCCTGCCCGGAACAAAAACCCTTGCCTGCCCCTGTCAGCACAATAACACGGGCGCGGGTCTCGGCCAGTTTAACAGCCTGTAAAAGCTCCGCGCGGCATTCAGTGTTCAGACCGTTGCGCACTTCGGGGCGGTTAATGGTGATGCTGGCGATGTCATCCGACAGATCATAAAGAATGGTTTGATAGCTCATTGGGCAATCATGGCGCAGATTAAGGTTTTGTCCAGATATTCGTTGCGTCAGCTACCGGTCAATTCATCAAGGCGCTGTTTGTCTTCCTTGCTTAGGGCGACAACCGGTTCAGGGCGTGATTTGGTGATGAATTTAAACGATAAAAACAGCCCCAGCAAAAAAAGTACCGGGCCGGCAAACCAAGGCACGATGTTTTTAAAGGTAAAAGTCGGTTTCAGCAAAACATACTCGCCGTAGCGATCAACGATGGTGCTAACAACCGCCTCATCGCTGTCGCCAGCCAGAAGCCTTTCACGCACCAAAAGCCGTAAATCCTTGGCAATGCCCGCATGCGAGGTGTCGATGTTTTCATTGCGGCAAACCAGACAGCGCAGACCTTGGGAAATATCGCGTGCACGGGCCTCTAAAACAGGGTCGGCCAAAATCTCGTCAGGTTCCACGCCCCATGCGGGGGCAACCAATATCATCAAAACCAGAACAAGCCGTATCATCATATTACTCCGCAGGAACATGGGCAGGGGATTTGCGCAGGCTGACACCAACGCGAAAACGCCGGTCAGACAGGCTAAGCATACCGCCAAAAGCCATCACGAACGCACCGAACCACAGCCAGTTGACAAAAGGTTTGATATAGGTGCGCACTGCTACCCCGCCGTCTTGTTCGTCGCCAATGGCAAGATATAGATCACGGGTGATGCCCTGATCTATCGCCGCCTCGGTTGTGGGCATGCCTTGCACCGGATAAAACCGTTTCGCGGGATGCAGGGTTGCGACTTTTTTGCCGTTTTTGAACGCGGTGAAAGTGGCAACATCGGCCGTATAGTTTTCACCCTTGAACTTGTTCATGGCATCAAATTGAAATGTGTAGGCACCAACATCGAACCGGTCGCCGATTTTGGCCACCCTGATATCTTCTACTTGCCATGCGGTGATGGTGGAAATCCCGAAAATCATCAGACCAAGCCCGGTATGGGCAACTGATTTTCCCCAGTCGGAACGTGGTAATTTAAGCAAGCGGCGCAGGGTTTCGGATAAGCTGGCTTTACCCAATTTGGCCCGCATGCCCAAATCAGCAGCTGCGCCCAAAATCAGCCAAACTGCCAGCGTAATACCAATGGGGGCCAACATGCGGCCACCGGTTTGCAGTGACCAGACCAATGCGCCCAAAGCCACTGAAAGGGCCATAACCCCCCAAAGCGGAAGCATATTACGGTGCAAATTTGCGCGCTTCCACGGCAGCATTGCACCGATGGGCAAAACCATGGCAATCGCAACCATAAACGGGGTGAAAGCCAGATCGAAGAAAGGCGCACCAATGGACAGTTTACGCCCGGTGGTGATCTCGGCCACCAAGGGCCAGATAGTGCCGCAAAACACCACCGCTGTCGCCACCACCAGTAGCAAATTGTTCAGCACCAGACCAGATTCGCGGCTAACCATGCTAAAGGCGGATGTGGATCGCAATTCGCGGGCCCGCAAGGCATAAAGCGTTAACGCACCGCCAATGGCAATGGTCAGGATCAACAAAATAAACACACCGCGTTTAGGATCAGTGGCAAAGGCATGCACCGATGTAATCACGCCCGAACGCACGATAAACGTCCCGATCAGCGAAAAGGCAAATGCCAGAATAGCCAGCAGGATTGTCCAGCTTTTTAGCGTGTCGCGCTTTTCAACCACGATCGAAGAGTGCAACAACGCGCCGCCAATCAGCCACGGCATAAAGCTGGCATTTTCAACCGGATCCCAGAACCACCAACCGCCCCAACCTAACTCGTAATAGGCCCACCAGGAACCAAGCGCGATACCGATGGTTAGGGTGATCCAGGCCAGAAGCGTCCACGGGCGCACCCATCTGGCCCAAGCTGCATCGACACGGCCCTCGATCAGGGCGGCAATGGCAAAGCTGAAGCTCATCGACAGGCCGACATAGCCAAAATAAAGAAACGGTGGGTGAAAAGCCAACCCCGGGTCTTGCAAAAGCGGGTTCATTCCGTTGCCATCCATGGGCGGAAAAGCCAAGCGTTCAAACGGGTTGGAGGTAAATATCATAAAGCTCAGGAAGGCCACCGCGATCATCGCTTGCACCGACAAAACCCGCGCCTTTAAGCGATCCGGCAGATTGTTGCCGAACAAGGCGACCAAGGCACCGTAAAAGGTTAATATAAACACCCATAACAACATCGAGCCTTCGTGGTTGCCCCAAACCCCCGATATTTTATAAAGCATCGGTTTTAAGGAATGCGAATTTTTAGCAACCAAAAGCACAGAAAAATCTGAAGTTACAAAAGCCACGGTAAGCATGGCAAAAGCAAAGGCGATCAGTCCGAATTGCGCCAGCGCCATGGGTTTGGCCGAAGCCATCCAGGTGGCTTGGTTGCGATGTGCCCCTACAAGCGGTATCACGGCCTGAAGAAGGGCGACGAAGAACGCTAATAGCGTTGCGAAATGTCCGAGTTCTGCTGTCATAGGTGTGGTTATATAGGGTTGTGCAGTAAGGACAAATCAAATCTACATTATTGGACAGACTGCCGCGCCGCTGGCACAAACACAGTTTCATCTGCACCTCAATAAAGCAAATGGCGATAGAATTACCGCTACTTGAATAAGTATAAGACCCTGCTATAGCTAGCTAAGGGAAAACCCCCTCAGCCGGGCATAACCCAAATTCACATTTTGGTAATCTTGGTAAAGAACACCTGAAGCGCACAAAAAAATCACCTTTAACGGGATCAGGCCTGCAATATGTTGATATTCCTAAAGGAAAAACTGGTATTTTTTGCAACACCGAAAACCGCATCGACTTCGGTTGAAATGGTTTTGGCTGATTTATGCGACATTAAACTATCCAAACACCCTTTGGCCAAACACACACCCTACCGCAAATACAAACGCCTTTTGGAACCGTTCGTAAAAACCCTTACTAAGGACAGCCCCGAATGCGTTGCCGCTTACCGCGAGCCAGTTGACTGGTTGGGCAGCTGGTACAGATACCGTGGCCGGCCCGAACTGATCGGCAAAACCAACAGCACCCACGGCATCAGTTTTGATCAATTCATTGAGGGCTATCTGCAAGACAGCCAGCCAGCTTTTGCCAACGTGGGTTCGCAGGCCCGTTTTGTATCGGACAAGAACGGCAAATTGGGCATCAGCCATCTGTTTCGCTATGACCGGCTGGACAGCTTGACCGGTTTTTTTGAAGACCGGCTCAAAGCAGCCATCAAACTACCACAAACCAATGTATCGCCTAAAGAAAACCTATCGCTTAGCCCCGCCCTGCTGAAAGAGTTGCAAACGGCCTATGCCCGTGATTTTGAAATTTACGAAACCATATGCCGTTAATTTAATTTCGGATTATTTCAGCATTTCAGACGCAACCGGGCAGATAAAATCCCTAACATTGCTTTGTTTTGATTGTTCTTCAACAAATTTTCCATCCAGAAAACGCAACCGTTTTGCAACGCATATATCGCCTGCCGATGTTCCCGTATCCGAATAATCCCGATATGACACCAAAACAGTGTCAGCCGCTAAGCCATATTCCAACAGCATCTGGCTGTTTTTTTCGCCGCCAAAAGGAAAATCGAAAACCTTGCCGGTTTTGTTATCGGCAACAAATACGATGGCACAGCCGGTGCCGCAGCCGATAATCACAAGGCTGTAATGACCGGAAAAATCGGGGCCTTTTTTCATTGCATCGGTAATGCGGGTTTTAAACATTCCAAATTCTGCCTGACTGCCCTTGAAATCGGGAAATACAGTTTCAAAAGAATTTGCAACCCATGCAAAGAACATCAAAGCCATGCTCGCAGGCAATAAAATAGCCTTCCGGTTTTTCATCCCCTTGCCTTCTCCACAGTTTAAAAAAACAAAGTGGCAGTATTTCTTTTAAGGTGCAAGCCCACAGTTATGACTGCAAATCCTGAAGCGTCTGTACCAGCTTTGACAGAGTAAAGGGTTTTGGTAAAAACACTGCGCCGGAAATTTCCCCGAACTCGTGGGAAAATATTTCCTCGGCATAGCCCGAGATAAATACGACTTTCACATCGGGGCGTTGTTTTAGCGCCTGCCGCACCCAAGTTGGCCCGTCCTGACCCGGCATCACCACATCGGAGATGAATATATCGACCTTCAGCACCGGGTCTTGCAACAGTTCCAGCGCGGCCTCAGCCGAGCAGGCCTCAAGCACTTCAATATCCTGCATCTTTAGGGCACGCGCGGCAAAACTACGCACCGGGGCCTCGTCCTCGACCAACAAAACCGTTATTCCCTTCAGCGCGTTGGGCGCAAGATGTGTCGTAGGTGTAAGATGTACCTCGTCAGGGATTTCATGATGCTCGGTGGCAGGTAACAGCACCCTAAATGCAGTCCCGGCCGCCAAGGTGCTGTCGGCAAAAATAAATCCGCCGGTTTGCTTGACGATACCGTAAACCGTGGACAGGCCAAGTCCGGTTCCCTCACCCACCTCCTTGGTGGTGAAAAAAGGATCAAAAATATGCGACAGGTGTTTTTTTTCAATGCCTGAACCACTGTCCTCGACCTTAAGCTCCACATATACCCCGTTCGGGATCGGCACCCGCTCGATGATCATATCTTCGCGAAACTGGATTTTGCAGGTGGATATTTCAACCCGCCCACCTTTTGGCATCGCATCACGTGCATTGACCACCAGGTTCATAACCACCTGCTCCAACTGTCTTTTGTCAACATAAACATTCGGCAGGTTTTCTGCATGAACCAGTGACAAATCAATTTTAGCCCCGAGCAAACGGTTCAAAAGATGCGTCATATCAGCCAATGCCTCATCTACATTCAACACCTTGGGCTGCAAGGTTTGTTTGCGCGAAAAAGCCAGCAACTGTCCCACCAAAGCCGCTGCGCGGTTTGCATTTTGATTGATCTGGAGCAAGTCACCATAATCGGGATCACCCTTATCATGGCGCAGCAACAACAGATCACAATAGCCTGATATGGCCGTCAAAAGATTATTGAAATCATGTGCAATACCACCTGCCAACTGGCCAATTGCCTGCATTTTCTGACTTTGCACAAATTGCGCTTCAAGGGTTTTCAACTGGGTAGCATCGCTGATAACCGCAATCATATCTGAGCCTCCACTGGGATCCATGCTGATAAGTGAAACATGCAAAAATACCTCAGATTTCGGCCCCATGACCTGCATCAGCTTTGGTTCACCGCGTGCCGCATGTTTGCCAAGCTCGTCCAGCCATTCGGGAACCGGGCGGCTTAGGCCCGATACAACCTCGGAAAGGTTTGGACGTTCGCCCTGTTTTAACCCCAGAATATTGCGCGAAAACTGATTGGTTTGGCGAATTTTACCATCTTTTGAAACCCGCAGCAGGGCAATGGGCAGGTCGTCAAATAATTCCTGTACCGTAAAACGAGAACCCCTTGATAGACTGTTTATTTTCAAGCCTTGCTTCACAGTTTGGCCAAAGCCCACCCCGGCAAGAATCCAGTAAGTGCAAAGTACCGTCGCAAAAACAATAAGCGGCGTCATCATGGCAATAAGTTTATACGGTTCATCCAGAAGTTGTGTTGCCACTGTTTCCAAGGTTGAAAACCCGATAATGGCCAGTAGAATGCGCCAGCCGGATGTAAACAAATTTTTGGCATTTGTTACACTGGTTTGCACACGTAATCCTCATCTAAAATTACACCTTAGAATTAAACCACACGATAATGCAACCTATAGTTGTTGTTTTTTGAACACTGTCAGAAAAAAACCATCGGTTCCCGCACTTGGGTGAAACCGCTTTGTCAGTCCCTTCGCCCAATGCGGGCAGGTTTTCAGGAATGCAGCCACCTGCATTTCATTTTCATCAAGCAGCATAGAGCAAGTCACATAGGCCAGCACCCCATTTGCGGATACCAGAGCCTGCGCGCGGGCCAGTATTTCGGCTTGAACCGCTTGTAATTCTTGCAAGTCGGCATTGGAAAACCGCCATTTCCCATCAGGATTGCGCCGCCAGGCCCCTGTGCCGGAA
>CAZMMG010000048.1:0-11767 GCA_964567355.1 uncultured Neptunicoccus sp. | reverse complement strand
CCACTTACCAGTTTGACAAAATTGCGGTCGATGCCAAATTCAGCCAACCGGTTCAGGATAAAATATATCCGATCCTGAAAGAGGTTTGCCATGCTCATTACCTACATGGCGATATTGCATTTATGTTTGGTGGCGGACAGGTTAAACTAGTGGAAAGCACCGATAGTAAAATCGACATGGATGAAAACATATCATTGGCCACGTCAAATATTTCCACAGCGATTTTCAGTATTATGGAGCCGGCACAAATCACCCGCTTGACCTCGCGTACCCTGAAAACCATAAATGCGCGTGAAAATGAAGAGATCGTCTCGGGCAATTTGGCAAGGCGGATCATTCAGGCCCGCCAAAATGGAAACCGGACGTGGTCAACCGATAAAGCCATGATCAGCATCCCGTTTCAGGATGAAACACAACTTTTCGGGGCGGTGCGGCTGCGCCAGAAAATCTCGACCAGCACAGCGGAACAAATTCTGACGTTTGTGGCAACAGATCTGCAATCACGTCTGCCGGATGTGTTCAAATAGGGATGGAAGCCAAAAGACGGATTGGATCATCTTGCGATGGTAGCTATTAAACTACTAAACTGGTTTAGTAGCGGAGTAAAAGCCGAAGCCCAAAAGCCGATGAATTTTGCAAAAATGTCCGGCGATACGTTCAAATAAGCGTTGAATTGGCGGCAGCAAAAGTTTACGCCATTATTATGATAAAACGTATCTTGATGGCTTTTCAGGCCAAAACCACACCGACACTTGCCCCCGATGATGCCCGCATCGCCCTTGCGGCCCTGATGGTACGGCTGGCACGCACCGACAACGATTATGCGCAAGCGGAAATATCCATGATCGAGCGGGTTTTGATGAAGCGTTTCAATCTGGATCAAACCGCCGCAAGCGCCTTACGCGAACAGGCCGAGGAATTGGAACTAAACGCCCCCGACAATGTCCGTTTCACCCGCAGCATCAAAGCGGCAGTGCCTTACGAGGAACGCGCGGGCGTTGTCGCCGCACTTTGGTCTGTGGTTTTATCGGACGGTCGGCGCGATGATGATGAAAACGGCTTCATGCGCCTGATTGCAAATCTTTTGGGCGTTAATGACCGCGACAGTGCCTTTGCCCGCCAAAAGGCACAACAAGAATTGGATTGATATTTCCGGATTTCGGGTTAAGGTACGGATGCGATTATAAACCGCCCCCTTTAAAACTCTGGAGATAGCCCATGTCGGCACGGCTTTGCCCGTCACGCGCCTATGAGTGGCCAACAATTTGCCTCGCGGCACTGACCTATGCGCTGTGGGCCACTATCACTTATTTTGCCCAATCTCTTGGGCCGCTCCTTTCGATCATATTGTTGGTCCCCATCATCACGCTGCATTCGTCACTTCAGCACGAAACCCTGCATGTGATCGAGCCGCGCTGGAAGTTTTTCGGCCAAATGCTTGTGTTCCCCGCCCTTGGGTTGGCGATCCCCTATCTCCGGTTTCGCGACAGCCATCTGATACATCACAACAATGAAAACCTGACAGACCCTTACGATGATCCCGAAAGCAACTATATGGTGAAACAGGTCTGGGCCGCCCTGCCCGGTTGGTTGCAAAGCATTTTGACCTTCAACAACACTCTGGCCGGACGCCTGTTGTTGGGGCCTTTGATCGGCCAGATTTTGTTCATGCGCGGCGACCTGCAGCAGATCAGAGGCGGCAACCGCGCGGTTCTATACGGCTGGCTGACCCATGTCCCGGCTGTAGCCGTTGTATTGCTCTGGCTGACGACCATCGGCACCATGCCGCTTTGGGCTTACGGCATTGCCGCTTATTTCGGCCTATCAATCCTTAAAATCCGCACCTTTCTGGAACACCGCGCCTTTACCCAACCCAACGGGCGCAGCGTGATTGTCGAAGATCGCGGGGTTTTGTCTTTATTGTTTCTTAACAACAATTTTCATGCGGTTCACCATGCAGCCCCGCACCTCGCATGGTATAGCCTTCCAGCTTATTATCAGACACATAAAACCGAATTTCTGGAAGCAAACCAGCAATATAGTTACGATAATTACCGCACCATATTTGCCCAGTTTTTCTTCCATACCAAAGAACCAGTAGAGCATCCTTTATGGCACTTGGGAAACCGCCGTGATCGCTAGCCTGCCAATGTATATGCGCCCGGAAAACAAGGATGCGCATAATCGTTACTGGCAACTCATCTCGGCAAATTTGGCGCATAGCGGCATCGCTGCACCGGCACACTTAAGCGAGGGTGAAGACACTGTTCACTGGCTGCGCCGCGACCTTGTGCTAAGCCAGACCTGCGGCATGCCGTACAGGTTGCGCCTGCACGGGCATGTGCAATTGGTTGGCACGCCGGATTTCGGTTCTGAAAATTGCCCTGCGGGCTATTACAACAGTATTTTCATCGTGAATACGCAACAGACGCGCACGAAACTTGGGGATTTCAGGACAGCATCGATTGCTGTCAATGCGATGATCTCGCAATCTGGCTATGCCGCCCCACAAACCGCGGCTAAAAAGGCAGGTTTCCAGTTTGAAAACATCACGGTTTCGGGTGGCCATGTGACATCGGCCAAATGGGTTGCTTCGGGCCAAGCCGATATTGCCGCCATTGACGAAGTAACATGGCGCAACATTCAAAAATACGATGATTTTTCCAGTGATCTAAAGGTTTTAACCAAAACAGAGCCAACCCCCGCCCTGCCCTATATCTG
Source organism: uncultured Neptunicoccus sp. (assembly GCA_964567355.1). Lineage (GTDB taxonomy): Bacteria > Pseudomonadota > Alphaproteobacteria > Rhodobacterales > Rhodobacteraceae > Amylibacter. Next base: position 9,046 of record CAZMMG010000048.1, on the reverse strand, counting down.
CGCTTTCGGAATGGACAAAGACATGATCGCACAAGCCGTTACTAACGCCATTGCACAGCTTACCCCCGCTGACCGCAACAGCCTGAACATACGCGGCCTGATCCAAATTCCAAGCGAGGCCTATCTGGCCATCGAGAACCCCTAGAAAAACGCCTGCAAGCCGGTTTGTGCACGGCCCAAGATCAGCGCATGCACATCATGCGCACCCTCATAGGTATTGACAGTTTCAAGGTTCACCATATGGCGCATCACCTGAAATTCCTGACTAATACCGTTGCCGCCGTGCATATCGCGCGACATCCGCGCAATATCCAGTGCTTTGCCGCAGTTGTTGCGTTTGATCAGACTGATCATCTCGGGTGCTGCTTTGGCCTGGTCCATCAAGCGGCCCACCTGCAAGGCGGCCTGTAGCCCAAGTGTTATATCGGTCTGCATGTCAGCCAGTTTTTTCTGGAACAGTTGGGTTTGTGCCAACGGGCGTTTGAACTGAATGCGGTCAAGCCCGTATTGGCGTGAGGCATGCCAACAGAACTCGGCGGCCCCCATCACTCCCCACGCGATACCGTAACGCGCCCGATTGAGGCAGCCAAACGGGCCTTTCAGGCCTTCAACATGCGGCAGCAGCGCATCTTCACCAACTTCCACATCCTGCATCACGATCTCGCCAGTAATGGATGCCCGAAGCGATAGCTTGCCTTCTATTTTCGGCGCAGTTAGCCCCTTCATGCCTTTTTCCAGCACAAAACCCTTGATCTTGCCGCCGTGTTCTTCGGACTTGGCCCAGACCACAAAAACATCAGCAATCGGCGCGTTTGAAATCCACATCTTTGTGCCGGTCAACTTATAGCCATTAGCGGTTTTTACCGCGCGGGTTTTCATACCACCCGGATCAGAACCTGCATCGGGTTCGGTCAATCCAAAACAGCCGATATAGTCGCCCGACGCCAGTTTCGGCAGGTATTTCATCCGCTGCTCTTCCGAGCCATACGCATAGATCGGATACATCACCAAGGACGATTGCACCGACATCATAGACCGGTAGCCGCTGTCGACCCGCTCCACTTCACGCGCCACCAAACCGTAGGTGACATAGCCTGCACCAATGCCGCCGTATTGTTCCGGCAAAGTCGCGCCAAGCAGGCCCATTTCACCCATTTCGCGGAAAATCGACGGATCGGTTTCTTCATTGGCAAAAGCCTGAATGATTCGCGGTTGCAATTTGTCCTGCGCATAAGCCCGCGCCGCATCGCGGATCATGCGTTCCTCTTCCGATAGCTGGTCTTCCAGCATTAAAGGATCTTCCCAATTAAACGATCCCAGATCAGGGGCGTCTTTGGGTTTCAGGCTTGGTTTTTCAGCAGACATCGCAAACTCCGTTCAAAGCGTTCAACCATTGGCTAAACAAGAATGAGATGGCCCGCAAGACGCAATAAAACAATTTGATCAAATTATTCTTGGCAAGGTATATCCCTTCTGTTAGCCATGCGAGTACAATCTTGAAAACTGGTGAATAATGAAAATCGGTATATTGCAAACGGGCATGGCCCCCGATGATATGGCAGCGCAAACTGGGGAATACCCCGAAATGTTTGAACGCTTGCTTGCGGGACATGGCTTTGAGTTTCAAACCTATAATATTCTGAAGGGCAACATACCTGCGGGTGCGGATGCGGCCGATGGCTGGCTGATCACCGGCTCGAAATTCGGGGCCTATGAAGATCACCCGTGGATTGCGCCCCTAGAGGATTTGATTCGCAAGATTTATGCCGCCCATATCCCGCTGATCGGGGTTTGTTTCGGTCACCAGATCATCGCACAAGCCTTGGGCGGCAAGGTAGAGAAACACAAAGCCGGCTGGCGCGTTGGCCCAACCCCTTACCGGGTGGTGGGGCACGATGACCCTGTTGTGCTGAATGCATGGCATCAGGATCAGGTGGTCGAATTGCCCGAAGACGCGGTCGTGGTCGGTACAAACGATTTTTGCGAATATGCCATGCTGGCTTATGGTGACAAAGTGCTAACGGTACAGCCCCACCCCGAATACGGCGATGATTTCATCAAAGGGCTGATCAAACACCGGGCCAAGGGCATCGTTCCTGAAGTGTTGCAAAAAAATGCAAAAGACCAAATGGGCCAACCTCTGCACGCGGATATTATCGCGGATATGTTCGCCACTATATTAAAACAGTCACCAGCTGAAGGAGATGCGCCATGAGCACGAACTTAAAATGGACTGAAAAACTACCACAAGCAGCGCAGGATTACATTGCCGGGCGCAAGCTGGAAGAGGTCGAGTGCATCATCTCGGACACACCGGGCATTTCTCGCGGCAAATGCATGCCAGCCAGAAAATTCGCCAAAATGGATCAGATGTACCTGCCCGACAGCATCTTTTATCAGACCATCACCGGCGGCTATGTCGACATTGACGAGGTGGAAAACCAATATACTGAGGGCGACATGGTGCTGACCCCTGATTTTTCATCCGCCACCGCAGCCCCTTGGACGGGGGACGTCACCTTGCAGGTGATACACAATGTCGAAGACCTGAAAGGTAACCCCATGCCTGTGGTGCCGCGCAATGTGTTAAAGCGCGTGCTTGGATTGTACCAGGCTGAAGGCTGGACACCTGTGGTAGCACCTGAAATGGAGTTTTACCTTGTTGCCCCCAACACCAACCCCAATCACCCGATTGAACCGCCCATGGGGCGCACGGGTCGTAAAGCTGCCAGCCAACAGGCTTATTCTATGTCGGCTGTGGATGAATACGGCCCCGTGATCGACGATATTTACGACTTTGCCGAAGCCCAAGGCTTTGAAATTGATACTATTATTCAAGAAGGCGGTGCCGGTCAGATCGAGATCAACCTGCAACATGGCGACCCGATAAAACTGGCGGACGAGGTGTTCTATTTCAAACGCCTGATCAAGGAAGCCGCCCTGCGCCACAACTGTTTTGCTACGTTCATGGCCAAACCGATGGGCGATCAGCCCGGTTCTGCCATGCACATCCACCATTCTATTCTGGACAGTAAAACCGGCCAGAATATCTTTACGGGGCAAGACGGCAAGCCGACACCGGCCTTCACCGGTTTCATAGCGGGCTTGCAAACATATTTACCTGCGGCCACCCCTTTTATCGCACCTTATGTGAATTCATACCGCCGCTATGTGGCGCATTATTCCGCCCCGATCAATCTGGAATGGGCCGAAGACAACCGCACCACCGGCATCCGCGTACCGATTTCAGGCCCAGAAGCCCGCCGGGTGGAAAACCGTGTCGCGGGTATGGATTGCAACCCTTATATCGGTATAGCGGCCAGCCTTGCTTGTGGCTATCTGGGCATGAAAAACCAGCTAAAGCCGCGCGATGCCGCTTCTGGTGAAGCCTACGGTGCCGACCGAGATATTCCGCCCTCGATGTACGAAGCCCTATCACTTCTGGATGAGTGTCCTGAGCTGACAGATATTATGGGGGCCGAGTTCACCATGATCTACAAGGCGATCAAACGCATGGAGTATGATGAATTTCAAGAGGTGATCTCGCCTTGGGAACGCGAACATCTGTTGATGAATGTCTGATGAACCTACTGCATGAAAATGACCGTTTGGGGCAATATCCCGATAGTTGGTATGCCGCCACCGCAAACACCCTGCCCGAATTTCCGCCTCTGAAAGGCGCAAATCAGGCAGACGTTTGCATTATTGGCGCAGGCTTCACAGGACTATCGTCAGCCCTGCATCTGGCAAAAGCCGGTTTCAGCGTGGTGCTTCTGGAAGCCCACCGTGTTGGCTGGGGCGCCTCGGGGCGCAATGGCGGCCAATTGGGCAGCGGTCAGCGCCGTGAACAGGATGAGTTGGAAAAAATGCTGGGGTTTGACCACGCAAAACGGCTTTGGGATATTGCCGAGGAAAGCAAAGCCACCGTCCGCGAGTTGGTGGCGGCACACGATATTCAGTGCGATTTGCGCGACGGTGTTGCCCATACCGACTGGCATGCGGCAGATGTGCCTGCGGAACATGGCTATGCGGAAAAACTGCAACGAGATTACGGCTACAGCAAAATTTCGACCCTTGATAAGGTGCAAGTGCGCGAACTGGTTGGATCAAACGCCTATCACGGCGGCACATTGGATATGGGTGCAGGCCATATCCATCCGTTGAATTTCGCATTGGGCTTGGCAAAAGCGGCAGCGGATGCTGGCGTAAAAATCCATGAAAAATCAGAAGTCACCGCCGTAAAAAGCAGCACTGCCCATAAGGTGACAACTAAGAATGGAACCGTAAACGCGGCGCATCTGATCTACGCCTGCAATGGATATTTAGGCCAATTGGAAGGAAAAGTGGCGGCAAAAGTCATGCCGATCAACAATTTCATCGTTGCCACTGAACCTTTGGGACGCGAGATGGCCAAAAGCCTGATTGCTAAGGACGTGGCGATTGCCGACAGCAAGTTTGTGGTGAATTATTTCAGGCGTTCTGCCGACAACCGCATGCTGTTCGGCGGCGGCGAAACTTACGGCTACCGTTTTCCGCGCGACATCCGCGCCCTTGTCAGTAAACCGATGTTGCAGGTTTACCCGCAACTCAAAGGCGTAAAACTGGACTATGCATGGGGCGGCACGCTAGGCATTACCATGAACCGAATGCCCGCCTTCACGCGCCTGTCACCAACATGCTATTCGCTTGCAGGCTATTCCGGCCACGGGGTTGGCATGGCGACAATGGCGGGAAAAATCGTCGCCCGCGCCCTTCAGGGCCAAGCCGAGCAGTTCGATACAATGGCCCAGGTGCCGATCCCGCGTTTCCCGGGCGGGGCGGCTTTTCGCTGGCCCGGATTGGTTTTGGCGATGACATGGTATTCCTTGCGCGACCGCTTCGGCATATAAAAGCCGATTTCGTAAATTTTGTAATGACAGGTTTGTGATAACTGTGTATTAACCGAAAGTAAGTTTCGGAAAATGCGAAGACGTTAAAATGCAACACACAGATCTACACCAAGCTGAACCCATCCCCGAAGATGCCCGCACGACTATAGACGCTATGCTGCAATCAGGCGATCTGTTCCGCTATCACGCGGTAGAAAATGCGCCGGTAACCCTTTTGGAACAGGAATTTGCCGCTCTGTTAGGGGCAAAATACGCGCTTGCCGTGGCTTCGTGTTCGTCCGCACTTTTTCTGTCGCTTAAAGCCCTTGATTTACCAAGGGATGCCAAAGTATTGATCCCCGCCTTTACTTTCGCCGCTGTCCCTTCTGCCGTGGTACACGCCAACTGCACCCCGGTTCTGGTCGAGGTTGCCGATAATTACCGCATCGATATGGCTGACTTCAAAGCCAAATTCACTGGCGATATTCAGGCGGTTCTGATCAGCCACATGCGCGGCCACACCTCTGACATGGATCAGATCAAAGCCTTGTGCGACGCGCATGGCATCCCGCTGATCGAAGACGCCGCCCATTCTTTGGGCACCACATGGCACGGGCAAAAAATCGGCACCATCGGCAAAGTCGGTTGTTTCAGTTTCCAGTCCTATAAAATGATCAATGGCGGCGAAGGTGGCATCCTGATCACCGATGACGACGACATCATCGCGCGCTGCGTTATTATGTCGGGGGCTTATGAGAGCAACTGGCAAAAACACGGGCTTGATTGTAATACATTCGCCCGCTACCAAAACGAGCTGCCGCTTTACAACACCCGCATGAACAATCTGTCAGCCGCCATTTTACGCCCACAACTACCACAATTACAACGCCGCATAGATGACGGCCTGCGCAACCATGATTTGATGGCCGATATGCTGAATGCATCACCCCATCTGTGCGTTCCAGCCCCGCTTGCGCCTGAAAAACGCGCCCCCGACAGCATCCAGTTCAACCTTGTTGATTTCAGTGATGATGAAGCCCACGACCTGATGCGCACAGCCCTTGACCTTGGCATCAAAGTCAGCGTGTTCGGACTGCACAACGGCAATGCGCGGGCATTTTGGAACTGGCGGTTTATAGGCGAAATACCCGACTTACCGCAAACCAAAGCCATGCTGATGCGGGCTTGCGATGTGCGCTTGCCAACCACGTTGACCAGCGATCAGGTCAAGGCGGTCGCAGATGTTATTCTGTCGGCAATCGATCAGGTAAAACACGCGGAAGCGGCCTAATCCTGTATCATCAGCTTTCCGGCCATCCATGGGAATTTTTCCAGACATGGTTCTACCAGCATCGAGCAGACCAGCGGACGGATTTGTGCGGCAATATCGGTTGGGATATTGTCCAGAACCTTTTTGCGTGCGATCAGCGAAATACTGCGCGAAAGTTCTTTGAAAGGCAGTGGATAAATTTCCACGTCATCATGAAAACGCCGTGCGCGCATATAGCCCAAAGGCGTGGTCACAGTCCAACCAGAGCCTGCCGCCACCATGCAAAGAATTGCGTGATAGCTGTCAAATTCGAACTTATTGGGCAGGTTGATGCGTTGGCGTGACAGATGCGCTTCAATTTGGCGCCCCATCATCTGGCGTGATGAATAGCGGATAAACGGCAAGGTCAATAACTGTGACAAAACATCCGTAGCCGGGTCAACACTGCCTTTGGGCACCGCAATAACAAAAGGTTCGGTCAAAATTGGGTGGACTTCCATCCACTCGGCTGTGATGTCCAAATCAGCCGCCACCACCACATCCATAAAGCGCGACTCCAGATCAGATGCCAGATTATAGCTAGAGCCGCTTTCAAGCAGAAACTGACACCCGCCCAAACGTTTTGACAGGCCCGCCATCAGTGCAGGTGTTACATCCGCATCGAAATCGTCGATCATGCCCAAGCGCAGCCGGATCATCTGACTGTAATTGAACACCGCCAATTCCGCCTTGGCTTGCGTCGTTTCACCCAGAATGGTTTCCGCACGGCGCAAAAACAAAGCCCCCGCAGAGGTCAGTTCCATCGGGCGCGATGAGCGGTTCAACAGCAACACCCCAAGGGCAGCCTCCAAATTGGTCAATTGTTGCGAAACCGAAGAAGGGCTGGCCCCAAGCCGCTTGGCGGCCAACGAAATTGTTCCCTCTTCCACGGTTGCCACAAAAATCTCCATCGCCCAAAGCGTCATTTTGCCGGGAATATCAACCATTGAAGGAAACCTTTTCATGTAAGTTGGTAGAGTGTCGATCTTGAACACGAACGATACCATCCCAGCAGTCTTACAAGCAAATATCAATTGGTACAACAAAATCACGAACCCTGCTAAAACCGCGATTGACATGCTGGTTCAAATAGGTTGAGCCTACGCCCATGACAGATAAAATATTGGTTATCGGTGCCGGAATTACCGGCGTTTGCATCGCACAAAGCCTGCTCCGCGCGGGGCAATGCGTGACCCTGATCGACCGCGTCCCCGCCGGCGATAGCGCACAAACCTCTTATGGCAATGCAGGCCTGTTGGCACGCGAAGGCGTTGGCCCTATTTTGGACACCAGCATTATGTTGCAACTGCCGAAATTGCTGCTCGATCCACATAGCCCGGTCAAGCTGCGTTGGTCTTATCTGCCGCGTCTGTTGCCTTGGGCCCTGCCCGCATTGCGAAACGGTTTTAAAGATCGCGCGAACCACATTATCGCAGCGATGAACGCACTGATTTACGACACGGTCGAACAACACAGCGCCATCGCCCAAAACACTGATGCAGCACAATACATCCAAAAGGGTGAACTGACCCTGCTTTATCGCAACAAAGCCGATTTTTTGGCCAATAAATTCATCAACGATGCCAAAAAATCCGTAGGTGTCCACTGGATTGAACGTAACCTGGCCGAGCTAAAAGAGCGCGATGCCGCCCTTGGGGATGCATATACGTTCGGAGCCGCTTATACCGATCACGGCTGGCTTACCGACCCATCGGCCTATGTTGCTGCATTGGCGCGTGATTTCAGTGACAATGGCGGCACTTATTTGAACCGCGAGGTGGTAGAGATAGGCACAGACCGTGTAACCTGTGCGGGCGGCGAACAGATTACCGGCACAACAATCATTCTGGCGACCGGCGCATGGTCGCAAAAACTGGCCAAAAGCTTCGGCCACAAAGTACCGCTGCAAGGTGAGCGAGGCTATCATATTTTACTGAAAAAACCCAGCCATATGCCCCGGCAACCCTATCTGGTCACGGATAACAAATTCGGCCTGACCCCGATGAATGCGGGGCTGCGTTGTGCCGGCACCTCTGAATTTGCGCCGCTTGATGCAAACCCGTCAAAATCCCCCATTGCACTTTTGGAAAAAAGCATCAAACAAGTCTACCCCGATCTGACATGGGATACCACCGAGACCTGGATGGGCCATCGCCCGACAACGGTCGATAGTTTGCCGATGCTAGGACGCACAAAATCCGCTCCGAACGTGATTTACGCTTTTGGCGGCCAGCATCTGGGGCTGACAATGGGGCCGAAAGTGGCACAGATCATCCGCGATATCACCTTGGACAAGAAGGCAAATATCGATCTTTCACCCTACGCCGTCGATAGGTTCGACTAAAGTCTACTGGATTTTAATCGCCGCCCGCTCAAAGGTAACACTATCCTCGCCGCCATCATCATAGGTGATTTTCACCGTGATACTTTGAACCGAATTCAGATCAAAACTGCCATAAATTTTCTGCTCTTCAGGCAAGGCCATAGGATTGGCCGAGGTTTCATCACACGGAATAAATCCCCAGTTCTGATCCGGTTTTGCACCATTGAACCCGTATTCAATTTTGGTCAGTCCACAACGCCAAGTTAATAAATGGGTGAAATAAACCAGATCTTGGCCATCCCATTCGCGCACCGCAACCCAACTGCTTTTGGTCGCATCCAATATCGGGCGAATTTGTGCCGCATCCACCACTGTCTCTTCTACCTAACTCCGAACACACGATACTAAGGCGAAACTCGTAAGCCGTCTAATCCTTACAAACAAAAAACACACACAACAAAAAACATAACATAACAACAAATAAGTAACTACACGAAACTAACACACAAAAAAACAACCAAAATAACACACCAATAACAACTCAAA
>CAZMMG010000047.1:0-11926 GCA_964567355.1 uncultured Neptunicoccus sp. | reverse complement strand
CTTTTGGATAAGTAGAAGCCTGTAAACGTTTGGCAAGGCGTTCGAGAATGACACTTTCACGAAACACCGGAACAAGGATTGAAACCTTGGGGCGTTTTACTATTTTTTGCTGTGTGCCGTCTGCCGAAGTTAAAGGAATTGGTTTTCGTAATATATAAAGGCAAGCCAAACGAAACCCCATCAATAAAATCAGGGCGGTGAAAACAAGGCTCAAAGCTGCGCCCAGCACAAACATCGGGCTGATAAATAGAAAAACCGTCAAAACACTTGCTAAAAGCATCCCCCATAATTTTATCCGTAAACCCCATGCCCCCGATCGACAGCTCATAGATTTTGGGCAACTGTGCAATGCGGCCCGTTGTAAAAAGCGGCTTTGGTTCATCGCAATAAAATCTTGCAAATTTTTGGATTTAACCAGAACGAAATCAACGGGTTTTCCGGCATTTCGAAAATCATGACGCACCGCATCCATTTTACTTGGATCACTGATCGCAATGGTTAAGCTGAGACCAGTGTCGCGCCAAACAATATAACCTTGTTGCAAGGATGTTTGCGGGTCTGTGAAGTCAGTCCATCCCGTCAGCGGCGGTTGGTTTTGCAGGTTGATTAGTTGCAGATTATGCAGCTCGGCCAAAGCAAAATAAAGTTGCTGGCAGGTGATTTTCCCCATGCCGACCAGAATTTCCCCGATGCGGGCGGCCTCATGGCGTTGGATATTCCATGCTTTCAGTAAATCGCCTTCGGTTACCCATCCTTTCAAAAGAAGAATCCGTCCGATCCTGGGGCTGCTTTTTTTGCCTATGGCAATTGTATCTGTGGAGGAGGATACAAGTTTAAGATGCGAAGTGGAACGCGACATGAGCTAAGACCAAAGTGTTTGGGCTTAGTTTTGCGGGCATAATATTAAATTTTCCTTAATTTATCCCAAAGAAGCGGCAAAGCGTTCAAACAGATAAAAACTATCTTGTGGGCCCGGGCTGGCCTCGGGGTGGTGCTGTACGGAATAAACCGGACGCTCGACCATGCGGATACCGCAGTTAGAACCGTCAAACAGGGATACATGGGTCTCGATCACGCCTTCGGGCAGGGATTGGGCATCAACGGCAAAGCCGTGGTTCATCGAGGTGATTTCGACCTTGCCTGTCGCATGTTCTTTTACCGGATGGTTGGCACCGTGATGGCCGTGGTTCATTTTCATGGTCTTGCCGCCAAGCGCCAGCGCCAGCATTTGGTGGCCCAGACAAATGCCGAAGATCGGCAGATCGGTCGTGTCCAGTATCTCGCGGATCATCGGCACTGCGTATGCGCCGGTTGCAACAGGGTCGCCAGGGCCGTTTGACAGGAATATGCCGGCAGGCTTATGGGCCAACACTTCTGCAGCCGTAGCTGTGGCTGGCAGAACCGTTACATCACATCCGGCAGAGGCTAAACACCTTAAAATGTTGCGTTTAGCGCCATAATCTATCGCCACAACTTTCTTGCCAGTTGTGGTTTTTTCAGGATAACCGTCCGGCCATGCCCAACGCTGCTGGTTCCAGTGGTAGGATTGGGCGCAAGTGACTTCTTTGGCCAAATCCACACCTTCAAGCCCTTTGAATGCACGGGCCTCAGACAATAGGGCCTCCAGATCAAAATCACCTTCCGGATTATGGGCAATCGCCACATGCGGCGCACCTTGATGGGTGATGGCGCGGGTCAGACGGCGGGTGTCTATACCGCCCACACCGATACGCCCGCATTTCGCCAGCCATGCACAAAGGGTTTCTTGCGAGCGCCAGTTTGACGGTTCTGTGGGATCCCATTTGACCACCATGGCGCGGGCCACGGGATCGGCGGTTTCATCGTCTTGCGGATTCACCCCGGTATTGCCGATATGGGGAAAGGTGAAAGTGATGGCTTGCCCGGCATAAGACGGGTCGGTCATGATTTCCTGATAGCCGGTCATGGCGGTGTTAAAGCAAAGTTCGGCCTGTATAACCCCTGTGGCCCCAAAGCCGTGGCCGTAGAAAATGGTGCCATCTGCCAGAACGATGCAAGCCGTTGGTTTTCCCTGCTTATTTCGAGGTGCAGCAGCTAATGACATGATCGCTATCCTATGGGTGAATCGGGGGCAAACTACGGGTTTGCAAGCCGTTGGTCAAGATCGGGAAAAAATCAAAAATGCCTTTATTTCAGAGGCTTGGAACGTAGGGTTTTTATTGTCTATTGCGGTAAAAATAGATAAAGTCGAAGCCTTGGAATACCAAATTTGGGACGGGAGACCCTAGGCATGCGGGACAAATTAATGGCGGCTATGAAGCAGGCTATGCTGGATAAGGAAAAGAACCGTTTGGGAACCATACGGTTGATTAATGCGGCGATTAAGGATCGCGATATTGCAGCGCGGGCCGATGGCAATATGGACGGGGTTTCAGGGGATGATATCTTGGGTATTATGACCAAGATGGTTAAACAGCGCGTCGATAGTGCTGCCACTTATGAACAGGCAGAGCGGCAAGATTTGGCGGATCAAGAACGCAGCGAAATCAAAGTGATAGAAGAGTTTTTACCCAAGCAACTCTCTGCGGATGAAACCCGTGAAGCCGTCAAAAATGCCATCGAGACCGTCGGGGCCACCTGCGTTCGCGATATGGGCAAAGTCATGGGCGCCCTGAAATCGAAATACGCCGGCCGGATGGACTTTGGCAAGGCCGGTGGCGCGGTCAAAGAGCTGCTGGGCTAGGCCAAAAACCGACGTATGATCGACGTGCACACGGCGTGCCCCGCGCGTATAACCGGTGGCGGGTTGGTTATTTGGGGCAGCCCCTTACATTAATGCAAGCTTTGCAACATTAAGAGAACCGCAGCTAAATTAAAAGACAGTTGCTACACCTACTATGTTTCGGAGGTGTTAAGGTGCTGTAATTTATTCATCCTGCCCAAACCCTAGACAAATTCCGCGACCGGTTCGGGGGGTTGGGTGGCGAAGGCCATGACCTCGTCCAGCTCAAAGCTGTGGTCGAACAAGGCGCGCCCGACGATGGCGCCGGCGACGTGGGGGACGTAGTTCAGGCGGGCAAGGTCGTCGAGCGAGTGTGACAGGCCGCGGGCCAGTACCGGGGCGGTGGCGATGTCTGCCAACCTTGTGACCAGGGCAAGGCTGTCTTCGGCCTCGTCAAGATCGGCGTCGATGTCGGTGACGATAATGGCGGCAAGCGGGTCTTTTGCAAAGGTTTTTATGAAAGTTTCGGGGTCTATTGCACTGGGATTGCGCCAACCGTCGCTCATGATTTTACCTTTGAACACATCTATCGCAAGAACGATTTGATCGGGATAGAGTTTGGCAGCCTGTTTAACCAGATCAGGGGCCATGATAGCCAGGGTGCCGATCACGATGCGCCCGGCTCCGCGGTCAATCCAGTCGGATATGCTTTGTAACGAGCGAAAGCCACCGCCCAGTTGGATGGATGTGCCGCAATGCCAAAGGATGTCTTGCACAAGTTCCGTGTTACAGTCATTTCCGGCAATGGCGTCAAAGTCGGTCAGGTGGATCCATTCCGCGCCGCTTTCAGCGTATTTCTTAGCTGTTTCTAGCGGGTCGACATGCCAGATGTGCGGCTCGTCAAGGCGGCCGCGGTAAAGGCTGACACAGCGGCCGTTTTGCAGCTCGATACTAGGGCTGATAATCATGGCAGTTCTCCCGTTTCTATACGCGAGTATAACATAATTCGGCGATAATTCATAATCGGTAAGATCAGGTGGGGTCGGTGCCGCCGTTATCAAGCCAGAAATCGCGGACAAATTTTACCGGCCCCCGGCCCCAGCGTGACCATTTCCCCCAAGGTTTGTTATTGTTTGCAATGACGTCAATCGGGCGCGGGACGCCGTGAAATGCCACAACAGCGGTTTCGGATGCGGGTGATTTTGGCGTAATAAACCGGTTTAGAAGCGGCGGAGCCAAAAGATTGCGTTTGAAACTGACCACAAGTTTTTTGGTCCAAAAATGCATATCTGCGGCATAATCCGTCACCCAGCGTTGTTCCGAGCGATAGTTGGCGAAGGCGTGGTCCGGATTTTTCATAAATGTGTCATATATCTGTGTTTGCGAGCCAAGCGTGAAGGCAAAGATCGAGGTCATGCCGTTGACTTTGCGTTTGCGGAAATAATCGACAAACCGCCGCCATTCGCGGATCAGAACAATTTGCCCCGGGGTCTCTAACATCGGGGTGATGTCACCGACGATGACTGTGTCGAGATCGATAAAAAGGGCGCGCCCTGTCAGCCCGAAAAGATCTTTTTTGAACACAGATAGTTTCGGCCAACCGCCGAATGCAAAACGGTTTTCGCCCAGATCCATTTCGGGGATCGGCAGGATTTCCACCCCTTGAAAAATGCCTTCGGAATTATCGGTCATGCAGATGAAGCGAAACGGGTGGTGGATATATTTTTTGCAGGCATTGAACAGCACATTGACATAATCCGCCGAATAAAGCGTGCCCCATTTCATGGTTAATATAATATAGGGCTGATCGTGCATAATTTTGAAATCCTGTTTGGGATGCGGGTTATGCTTTGGCTAACACGCCCAATCCAAAACTGATTTCAACTTATGTTAAACTTTTGTTCACTATGCGGTGTTAGGAATGTGAGAAATGAGTGATCTTTGAAAGGACTAAGGCTATGCTACCTAGTCGGCGGCAATCGGCAGGAATACCGAAAAGCTGCTGCCTTGACCTATTTTACTGTCGATATGCAGGTAAGCGCGGTGGCGGATCAGGATGTGTTTGACGATTGCCAAGCCTAGCCCGGTGCCACCCATGGTGCGCGAGCGGCCTTTGTCGACCCGGTAGAACCGTTCTGTCAGGCGCGGGATGTGTTTTGGGGCCATGCCTTCACCTTGGTCACGCACCGTGATGCGTAACTGGTTTTCATGGCTTGGATCGGGGCCGGCAGTGACCGTAACCTCGGTTTCTTGATGGCTGTATTTTACTGCATTTTCGATCAGGTTCTGGAATACTTGGGTAAGTTCATCAGCGTTGCCGATGACATCTGGTAAATCGGGCGAAATAATCAGCTTTATACTGGTTTTTTCGCGTTTTGTCAGAGGCTCGAGTGAAGCTGATACGCGGCGTAGCAGCGCGGATATATCCACGATATCACTGGGGGCGACCCGTTCGCTGGCTTGTAGTTTCGACAATGACAGAAGATCACCGATCAGGCGGCTCATGCGGCTGGCATCCGAGGCCATCAGGGCCAAGAAACGTTCATGGGCGACGGGATCGTTTTTTGCCGGGCCTTGCAGGGTTTCGATAAAGCCCAAAAGGGAGGTGAGTGGTGAGCGTAATTCGTGACTGACATTGGCAACAAAGTCGATGCGCATTTTTTCGGCTTCGCGGATGTGGCTGATGTCTTCTAGGCTGATGATGGCGCGGGCATCCGGCCCATCCATATCTGCATTGAGACGGGTGATGATCAGGCGAAATGTTGTTGGCACTACATCTTGCAGGGTGAGATCCAGTGACAAGGTGGTTTCGGCTCCGCTTAGCACCTTGTCAGCGGCGTTACTGCATTTTTTGGACGGGATGATATCGATCAGCTTTGTTTTTGTCAGATCGTTTTTGAAGCGTTTTTGGGCCGAAAGATTACCGAAGCGAATGATCCGGTCGGCATCAATAACAAAAACCGCAACCGATAGACCGTTTAGAATTGTTCTGACGCTTTTTTTAAACATGATTTATGTCCCTGCAAGTATCCAAGTGTTTACCTGAATGACTGTGCGCTTCAACAAAAAAGGCCAGAGATGATATATTTCTCTGACCCGGTGGTCGGTGTTACAAGGTGGGATTTTTTACTGTATTTTTTACTGTATAAGACCAAGCACGGGCGGTCATCTCTCCCGGTAATGACCGCCTGTGTTTGGGTGTGCAAATGCCATTGTTGTTGTAGCTAGAACGGCATTTACGGTTGTGAATGGCATGGGGCAAATTAACTGGCGGTCGACATTATACAATGTCTTGCAGCAGAGGCACCTTTGATTGATCCAACCAACCAGAAACTTGGAGGGTACGTGGGGGGCGGATCAAGGCCGAGGTGCTGATGTGCCATGTATTTACGTTATGCGCTTTTCACGGGGTGGTAATTTCATCTTTCCGGCTTTTGGGCCTGTAACATCATCGATCTGGTGTCGATTGCTCATCTTCTGGGGACTGGTTTATCAATTATGGCGAAAATAAGAAGGAAAAAATGCACGATTTCCAAAAACACTGCGTTTCGGTATTGGAAATTATACGTGTAAACAGGGATTTATGGGTTTATTTGGTGGGCATGATGTTTTATTGGGGCAGATATTGTGGTCTGCGAAAACTGCCATATTTTAGCCAATATTCGCCTTATTTGGGGCAAATTTTGTGTCTGTTGCAAGCGCGGTAGGGGCGATTGTTGTAAATTTACAACAACAAATCGCCCCCGTTGCTAATCTGGTTTAAGCAAAAACCTTTGTCAGAGCCGCATCCATGGCAGCTACAATCTGATCAATGTCGGCTTTGGTGCTGATCAGGGCAGGCGACAGGCATAGCGTGTTGTTGAAGCCTGGTACCGAACGGTTGGTGGCCCCGATGATCACACCGTTTGCCATGCAATCGGCGGTGACTGCTTGCACCCGTTTTTCGTCCATTGGTGTTTTACTGTCACGGTCTGTGACCAACTCTGCCCCCAAGAACAGACCCTTGCCGCGTACTTCGCCGATGACCGCATGTTTGTCCATTAGCCCGTGCAACAGATCAAGGCAGTAGTCGCCCATTTTGGTGCAGTTGTCCAAAAGGTTTTCTTCTTCGATGATTTTCATGTTTTCGATTGCAGCTGCCGGGCCGGCAACACAGCCGCCGAAGGTGGAAATGTCGCGAAAATAGCTAAGCGGGTCAGAGGCGTTGTCTTTGAACATGTCAAACACCGCTTCGGTGGTCACGGTGCACGAGATCGCGGCGTAACCCGATGCAACGCCTTTGGCCATGGTGACAAAGTCGGGTTTTACACCGAAATGCTGATAGCCGAACCAGGTGCCGGTACGGCCAAGACCGCAAACAACTTCGTCGATGTGCAACAGGATTTGGTATTTTTTGCAAAGTGCCTGAATGCCTTCCCAATAGCCTTGTGGCGGGATGATAACGCCGCCGCCTGCGGTAATTGGCTCTAAGCATAACAGCCCGATGGTGTCTGGGCCTTCACGCAAGATGACCTCTTCGGTGGCTTTGACACAAGCAGCGCCGTAGTCTTCATCCGTGTCGAACTGGTTGCGGTATTCCAGACAGTGGGGCACCTCAACAAAGCCCGGTGTGTAGGGGCCGTATTGCGCGTTACGTTCCTGTTGCCCGCCTGCGGACAGACAAGCAATGGTGGTGCCGTGATAATCGCGGTGGCGATAGAGAATTTTGTTTTTTGCTCCGCCGTGTTTGTTATGGCTGATCTGGCGCACCATTTTGAAGACTTTTTCATTGGCTTCAGACCCGGAGTTGGAATAGTAAATCCGTTTCATGCCGGGCATTTTTGCCAATAGCATTTCGGCAAAAATAGACCCCGGAATAGAGCCTGCGGATTGGGCGAAATAATTCAGTTTGACCAATTGGTCACGTACGGCGTTGGCGATGCGTTCGCGGCCATAGCCGACGTTGACTGTCCAGACACCGCCAGAAACCGCATCAAGGTATTCCTTGCCGGTTTGATCCCAGACCCGCATGCCTTTGCCTTCGACCATGATGCGCGGGTCATTGGTTTCCAGCGGTTTATGCTGGGTCAGGTGATGCCAGACATGTTCGCGGTCGTTTTCGACGACGTCGCGGATGTCGTTGGTTGAAAGATAATCCATGGGAACCTCCAATATTATAGAATCTGTGCGTAGGATGGCAGGGAATTCGGGGCTTGTCAGGTCAAAACCCCCAGATTCGGGGTTTATTGTGTCGGTTTCGGGAAATGTGAAACAGCGGGAGAACGGTGTTGCCGGGTGGCCTGCGGCGCAGATATTTGGCTCTAGTTTACATCAAGAGCTTTTGCCCGCAGAATGGCAAAAGGGATAATCTCCAGAGTATTGATATGAGTGCTTTGCAAGATGACATGGGGCGCTGCCTCATAAGCATCGGCCTCGGCCCAGCGTTCGGCGCACAAGCACCAGCGGTCTCCGTGGCTTAGGCCCTCAAAACCGAATTCGGGGCGCGGGGTTGATAGATCATTGCCGCGCGATTTGGAAAACGCCAGAAAATCATCGGTAACTTCGACACATACCGTGTGCCGGCCTTTGTCGTCGGGGCCGGTGTTACAACATCCGTCCCGGTAAAAGCCGGTAACGGGATCGAGCGAGCAGGGTTGCAGCGCTTCGCCGAGCACGTTGATGCTATCGTCGAGGTCTGGCATTTTTTTTGTCATTTGGTGCTTTCATTGGCAATAGATCAGATTGATGATTTTCAGGCTATGCTATTTTTTGCCGTCTGCAAAGAAAAAGGCCCACCAAAATGGCAGGCCTTTTATAGATAATACGTGATTTGCGCGTTAAGCTTTGGTTTCAGCTTCTTCAACTTCTGCGGCCGGAGCGGCATCGTTGTCGTCAAAATCTTCGGCTGCGGCAGCACCGATGTCGTCAAACAATTCGGCAATTTCGAACTCTGCTTCAGATTCTGCTTCTGCGGCCAAATCCTGAATTGATTTGCCAGAGGCTTGAAGTTCAGCTTCTTCTTGTGAACGGGCAACATTGATCTGAATTGTACAAGTGACTTCAGGGTGCAGAACCACAGTCATTTCATGTACGCCCAATTCCTTGATAGGAGTGTCCAGTGCCACTTGTTTTTTGGTCACGGTAAAACCGGCTTCGGTGGCCGCGTCAGCCGCGTCACGGGTTGTGACAGAGCCATAAAGCGCACCCGCATCGGAAGCGGAACGAATCACTATAAACTGTTGGCCGTCCAGTTTGGCGGCAACGGCATCGGCTTCTTTTTTGGTTTCCAGATTGTTGGCTTCAAGCTGTGCTTTTTGCGTTTCAAAGTGGGATTTATTGGCTTCTGTTGCGCGCAAGGCTTTGCCCTGTGGTAGCAGAAAGTTGCGTGCAAAGCCTTGCTTTACGGACACAACATCGCCCATTTGGCCTAACTTGGCTACGCGTTCTAGTAGGATAACATCCATGATTTTCTCCTTACCTTACAGCGTATGGCAGAAGTGCCAGAAAACGGGCGCGTTTAATGGCTTTGGCCAGTTCGCGTTGTTTTTTGGCAGAGACTGCGGTGATACGGGATGGCACGATTTTGCCGCGCTCAGAGATGTAGCGTTGCAGAAGTTTCGTGTCTTTATAGTCGATTTTAGGTGCATTCTCGCCCAGAAATGGGCAGGACTTGCGACGACGGAAAAATGGTTTGTTTGCCATGGGTTAAGTCCTTTCTAGCGGTTTCTACGACGTTCTTCTTTGGCCGATTTGGCCTGAACGACAACGGAGGGGCCTTCTTCATGTGCATCGACCTTGATGGTCAAAATGCGCATCACATCATCATGCAAACGCATCAGGCGTTCCATTTCCTGTACGGCGGCCGAAGGAGCATCCGATTTCAGAAATGCATAGTGGCCTTTGCGGTTTTTATTGATTTTGTAGGCCATTGTTTTCAGACCCCAGTATTCGCTGTCAACCAGCTTGCCGCCATTGTCGGACAGAACTGCACCGAAGTGTTCAATCAGACCTTCGGCTTGCGCGTTGGACAGATCCTGACGCGCGATAAATGTGTGCTCGTAGAGCGCCATATTATTCACCATATTTAAAGCGTGCTTCAAAATCCGGGGTAAATCTTCCGCGCCCAGATACGAGAGGCGACCGCGTTGACAAAATTTGCGGAAGATTGGGGGCTTATACTGCGGTGGTGCGTGAATGCAAGGTCTTGCTTTTCATATTGATCTTTTATGGGCATCTAGCGCGTGTTTTATACTACAACAGCAAAGTTTAGTTGTTTTTGAAGTATAACAAAATGTGCAAGTTGACGCTATATTATATTGCAGTGTTTTGAGTGTTTTGCACGACCCTTTTGAAAACTGGACGTTGTGTCCAACAAACGTTACAGCAATAACTGTGATATATTTTGGAGGATTAGGCTGTTGCGTGCATTTGTATTTCCGGGTCAAGGGGCCCAAGCCATTGGTATGGGTAAGGGGGTAGCCGAGGCTTATCCTGTGGCGAAGGCTATATTCGACGAGGTCAATGATGCTCTGGGGCAAGATTTGTCCGGCTTGATCTGGGACGGTGAGATTGCCGATTTAACCCTGACCGAAAATGCGCAGCCTGCACTGATGGCAACATCGATGGCGGCGATGGCGGCATTGAATGCGGAAGGGGTGGAGATCGCCGCGGCTTCATATGTTGCAGGTCATTCGCTTGGCGAATATTCAGCACTTTGTGCGGCGGGGGCTTTGAGTTTGGCCGATACCGCGCGGCTGTTGCGTATCCGTGGCCGCGCAATGCAGGCGGCGGTACCTGTGGGTGTCGGGGCGATGGCGGCCCTGTTGGGCTTGGACTTTGCCACGGCGCAGACAGTGGCGCAAGAAGCGGCTCAGGGCGAGGTTTGTCAGGCGGCAAATGACAATGATCCGGGTCAGGTGGTTGTTTCGGGTCATAAGGCGGCGGTTGAACGGGCTTGTGAAATAGCCAAGGGCAAAGGTGCTAAACGCGCGGTGATATTGCCGGTGTCGGCACCTTTCCATTGTGAACTGATGCAGCCTGCGGCGGATGCGATGGCCGAGGCCTTGGCGGATGTGGTTATATCGGCGCCCAAAGTACCTGTGGTCGCCAATATTCTGGCAACAGCCAACAGTGACGCAAGTGTTATTGCGGATTTACTGGTGCGTCAGGTGACGGGTTCGGTTCGTTGGCGCGAAACTGTTTCATATATGGCCACCCAAGGTGTAAGCGAGATTTACGAGATCGGTGCCGGCAAAGCCCTATCGGGCATGGTGCGACGTATTAATCGCGAAATAGCTTGCAAGGCTGTGAATACGGCTGAAGATGTTGTCGCGGTTGCGACAAATTTAAAAGGATAGGGTATATGTTTGATTTGACAGGTAAAAAAGCACTGGTCACGGGTGCATCCGGGGGCATTGGCGGCGCAATTGCACGCGGGCTGCATAACATGGGGGCAAGTGTTGCCTTGTCGGGGACACGGGTTGACCCGCTAAACGCTTTGGCGGCGGATCTGGGTGAACGGGCTTTTGTGACACCTTGTAACCTAAGCGATATTGACGCGGTTAAAGCCTTGGCAGGCCAAGCCTCTGAAGCCATGGGCGGTTTGGATATTCTGGTGAATAATGCTGGCATCACCCGCGACAATATTTTCATGCGGATGTCGGATGACGAGTGGCAGCAGGTGATCGATGTGAACCTGTCCAGCACCATGCGGCTGATGCGGTCGGTGATGCGCCCGATGATGAAACAACGCTGGGGGCGGATTATCAATATCACCTCGATTGTTGGGGTTACCGGTAATGCGGGGCAGGTGAATTATGCGGCCAGTAAGGCGGGCATTATAGGGATGACCAAGTCATACGCACAGGAAATCGCCACGCGCGGCATCACCGCCAACTGTGTGGCGCCAGGCTTTATCGAAACCGCAATGACCGCGGATTTGCCCGATGCGGTGAAGGAAAAAATGGTTGGCAACATCCCTGCTGGGCGTATGGGGACACCGGAAGAAATAGCCAGCGCTGTGGCTTATTTGGCATCGGGCGAGGCCAGCTATGTGACGGGGCAGACGTTGCATGTAAACGGCGGGATGGCGATGATATAGCCGCAATTTGCGCCAGCAAACTGCGGTAAGAATGCGCGTAGCATTCTAAAAATACGACCTGAGGGCAATTCTGCAAGGAATTGCCCTAACACCAACATTCACAATTTATTCACCATTTTCACCTAACTTACCCAAGAGTACCCGAA
>CAZMMG010000046.1:0-11939 GCA_964567355.1 uncultured Neptunicoccus sp. | reverse complement strand
CACATGGAAGGGCCAAGCGTCCAAACTGTCGGTGCAGCCCGAAGAAGGCATGGAAGTCATTGCGGTGGGAAAACTCACATCGTTTCCCAAGCAATCGAAATACCAGATGAATGTGATGGAATTGCGGGTTGCAGGTGTGGGTGCGTTGATGGCGATGCTGGAAAAGCGCAAAAAAGCACTGGCGGCGGAAGGGCTGTTCGATCAAGATCGCAAGCAACCTATCCCATATTTGCCCGAGGTGATCGGGGTCGTGACCTCGCCGTCAGGCGCGGTGATCCGCGATATTTTGCACCGTTTGCGCGAACGCTTTGCGCGCAAGGTTCTGATCTGGCCGGTGGCGGTGCAAGGCACGCGCTGTGCGGCGGAAGTGACGGCGGCGATCAACGGCTTTAATGCGATGAGTCCGGGCGGGGCGATGCCGCGCCCTGATTTGATCATTGTCGCGCGTGGCGGTGGCTCTATTGAGGATCTGTGGGGGTTCAACGAGGAAAATGTGGCCCGTGCGGCGGCGGCCAGCACCATACCGCTGATCTCGGCGGTGGGCCATGAAACCGATACTACGCTGATAGATTATGCATCCGACAAACGGGCACCAACGCCGACGGCGGCAGCCGAAATTGCGGTGCCGGTGCGCAGCGAATTGGCTGCTTGGTTGGCGGGTATGGAAGAACGCCGGGTGCGGGCCTTGGGCGAGGGCATTGTGCAGCGTCGCCAAAGGTTGCGCGACCTATCCCGTGCAATGCCAAGCCCGGTGGATATGGTGGCAATGCAGGGGCAAAAGCTGGATATGGTTGCAAACCGCTTGCCGCGCGCCCTGCAAGGGGTGGCGCAAGCGAAACGGGTGCAACTGGCGGAACGTTCGGCGGCCTTGCGCCCCATTGCCCTGCGTCAGTTAATCGTGCAGAAAAACCAGATTTTGCAGCGTGTTGCCAGCGATCTTGCAAACATGCCCAGCCGTCAACTGCAACGCTGGCATGAGCGTCTTGACGGGTTGAAACGTCTGCTTGAAACGCTGGGCTATACGGCGACGCTTGAACGGGGCTATGCGGTTGTGCGCGGTGCTGATGGCGCGGTTTTATCTACGGTAAAATCCGCGTCGCGTGCGGGTGGTCTGGATATTGAATTCAAGGATGGGCATTTTAAAACCGATGCACCGCAGGCGGCAACGCCTAAACCGAAGTCGAAAACCCCGCCCGATGATCAGGGCCGTTTGTTCTAGACCGCCAAGCCATCGCCTTTGCACAGAAGCGGTTTATGGTCGATGAAATCCAGGTCAAGAACATTGTCGGGTGCTGCGCCTTCGGCACGGGCCGCATACTTGCCTTTGCCGGTTTTGACGAACGTCCAGCATTGGGTTTCGGTGACATCTTCATAGTTGAAACAGAACAGGTCATTGCGGATGAACCATTCGCCATTTGCGCATTCTCCGTCCGAATAACGCCATTTGCTGAGCTGGCCTTTGTAATAATGCTCTGCCCCGTAAGCTTTGCCGTCTTTGCTGAAATAGAGCGTTTTACCTAGTGAGAGGGTTTCGAATTCTTGCGCTGTCAGGGCAGTTTCCGCCCAAGCGGGGAAGGCAATTAGCAGGGTTGTGATCAGGATATATTTCATGGCTCGGTTTCGCGGTTTTAGGGTGAGTTTAGGTGAAAATCAGTCATCGCGCCACTGTTTTAAGAGGGGATTCATCTTGGCGCGCCATTTGCGCGGCCATAGGGCTATTGCGGCCATATAGGGTATGGAATGGGGTAGTTGCGGGGCGGTGTCGCGGTATTGATCAAGGTCGGTGTAGGGTTTGGCCGGGTTTGCATGATGGTCGGAATGGCGCGGCGCATTAAGGGTCATGAAGCCACTGAACCAGTGCGGCGCATTCCATGAATGACGCGGGTTGACCGGTTCATACTTGCCGCTACCAAGCCGGTTTCGTTGCAAGCCGTAATGCTGGATATAATCGATGATCAGCATTTGCGACTGGGCATAGGCGCTAAGGGCCAGATAGGCGAAAACGCCTATGAACCCCGCAAGCAGGTAGACGATGACGATGCTTGCAAGCGCACCAAGACAGTATTGCCAATAGGGGTTGCGCAGGCTTGCAATGGACAGCCCGCGTTTGCGCAAACGGGTGTTTTCAGCAGACAGGCCGGCGCGAAACTCATCAATGGCGGCGCGCCGCAAAAAATGGTAGAAACTTTCGTTGGCCTTTGCGGAATTCGGGTCTTTCGGTGTGGCAACATACGGGTGATGCACCAAAAGATGTGCGCTGGTGTGATGGCCGAACAGCATCGAGATAAACACCCATTTGCCCAAACGATTATGCAAGCGGTCGGTGCGGTGGATCAACTCATGCGCATTGGCGTGGCTGATCATGCCGAAAAACAGCCCGAAGGCGAAGAATAGAACCAGTTTGCCGACCGCCCCGAACGCAGGGCCGCTTAGGGCGTATATCGCCAAAGCCAAAAGGGCGAAATGGATGAGGGCCAGAATGACGGGCAGGGCTTGGCGGGCGACGGTATCATTCCCGGGTCTGGTGAAATCCAGCTCAAATGTTTCATCGCAAAAAAGTGCGAACAGGGTCATATAAATCAGGGCAGAAGCGATCCAGAAACCGCCCTGTGTGACGGCCAACAAAAGCAGTGGCGCGGGGGCCAGCGTGATTGCAAAGAACAGAATGGATTTGATGTTCATGGGGCAACATTAGAAATAAAGCGGGCATGTTTCAATAAGCTTGCGCGTTTATAAGGTGCAAGATGTCGTATTTATTCTGGTCTCATTCGGTTGGCCTGCCTATAGTTCGGCCAAACGCATGAAGGAATGGGTAAAATGGCATTGGATGAACGCAAGGGTGTTTGGAAGTCGGGCAAAGGCAAAGGTCGCCACACCCCCAAAGGGCGGCAAGTCGCCGAAGACATTTTGGCCGAGGTTCGGGAGTTGTTAGGCGACCGTCCGCGCCGCCGTGATTTGTTGATCGAGCATTTGCATCTGGTCCAAGATACCTACGGTCATCTGTCGGCGGGGCATTTGGCAGCTTTGGCTGAAGAAATGCGGCTGTCACAGGCGGAAGTTTATGAGGTTGCCAGTTTTTACGCGCATTTCGATGTGGTGAAAGAGGGCGCAGACGTGCCGCCTGCGCTGACCATTCGGGTCTGCGATAGCCTGTCTTGCGAATTGGCTGGTTCCGAAGAATTATTACGAGATTTGGCCGCGAAATACAACGGCAAGGGTAAGGTGCGTGTTTTGCGTGCACCTTGCATGGGCCGGTGTGATACCGCCCCTGCTTTGGAAATCGGTCACAACCATATTGATCACGCGGATCTGGACAAGGTTGCGGGTGCGATAGGCTCGGATGATACCCATGCGCATATTCCAGTTTATGAACACTATGATAGCTATGCGGCTTCTGGTGGATATGCGGAACTGACCGCCCTGCGCAACGGTTCGAAAACCCGCGATGCCTTGCAGGATGAAGTGCTGCAAAGCGGCTTGCGCGGTATGGGCGGAGCTGGCTTTCCGGCAGGCAAAAAATGGTCGTTTGTGCGGATGAACGAAGGCCCACGGTATCTGGCGGTGAACGGGGATGAGGGCGAGCCGGGCACGTTCAAAGACCGCTATTTTCTGGAACGCGACCCGCATGTGTTTCTGGAAGGCATGTTGATCGCCGCTTGGGCGGTTGAAGCGGAAAAATGCTTTATCTACATGCGCGACGAATATCCTGCGGTGCTGGAAATTTTGGCCCGCGAGATCACCAAGCTGGAACAGGCGGGCATTGTAGATGCCGGCTATATTGACTTGCGGCGTGGTGCTGGCGCGTATATTTGCGGCGAAGAAAGTGCCATGATCGAAAGTATCGAAGGCAAACGCGGGCTGCCGCGCCACCGGCCGCCGTTTGTGGCTTCGGTCGGCATTTTCAACCAGCCGACCTTGGTGCATAACGTGGAAACGCTTTACTGGATTTGCAAGGTCGCGCGCGAAGGCGGCGATGTTTTCGGCAAACATGGGGCCAACGGGCGCAAGGGGATGCGCAGTTATTCGGTCTCGGGGCGGGTGAAAAATCCGGGCGTGAAAATCGCCCCTGCGGGGCTGACGATCAGGGAATTGATCGAGGATTATTGCGGTGGCATGGCAAAAGGGCATGTGTTCAAAGCCTACCAACCGGGGGGGCCGTCTTCCGGACTGTTGCCCGCATCGATGGATGATATTCCGCTGGATTTTGACACATTGCAACCGCATGGCACCTTCATCGGGTCAGCCGCGGTGGTGGTTTTGTCCGACAAGGACAGTGCAAGGGGTGCTGCCCTTAACATGTTGCGGTTTTTTGAAGATGAAAGCTGCGGTCAGTGCACGCCTTGCCGTGTGGGCTGCGAAAAAGCGGTGAAACTGATGCAGGCGGACAAATGGGATCAGGGCCTGCTGGAAGAGCTGTCATGCACCATGGTTGATGCATCTATCTGCGGCTTGGGCCAAGCGGCCCCCAATCCGATCCGTATGGTGATGAAACACTTTGCGGATGAAATATAGGCGGTTTCATGGAAGCCTACCTACCCAGGTTTTTCGAGTTCTCCGCCCTTTGTGCGGTGATATATCTGTTGGGATTTTGCTACCGTAAGGCATCCATGCCCAAAACGGTTTTTAAAACCCTTAGCATTGCCGCATTGGCTGTTGTCGCCTTGCTGGCCGGTACACCGATCTGGTTGTCGCTGGCCTTGGTTGCCTGTGCCTTGGGGGATTACTACCTGTCGCAAAATGGCGCGTTAGAGTTTCTAAAAGGTGTCGGGGCATTTGCCGTCGGTCATGTGTTTTACATCGTTCTGTTTTTAAGCGATCCGCTTTCGGATGTGGGCCGTCTTGGCACCCCGTCACGCACTGCGGTGCTTTATATACTGGGGCTGGTGTCTCTGCTGATGCTGGGCCTGTTGTGGTATACTGCGGGAAAATTGCGCCGGGCGGTGGCGGGCTACCTTGTGATTATCACCGCGATGGCGGTTGCATCGATGACATTGCCTTGGCAGGTTTACTATAACAATGTGATGCTTGGTGCGCTGTTTTTCATATTGTCCGATCTGATTTTGTCGCTGGAATTATTTGTCCTGCCCAAAACCGGTTGGGCACGCGGTCTAGCCCCGTTTGCGGTCTGGATGCTCTACTGGCTGGCGCAAGTGCTGATCACTGCAGGTCTGGTGTTGCGCGAAGTGGTGACTTAGGGCTTTCATCCCGTGAAAATGCGTATTAGGTGATAAGATAGATTGTTGGAGCACTTGGCGCATGGCATTTTTCAAGAAACTCAAAGACCGTTTATTCAAATCCTCTTCCAAGATCGACGTGGGGCTGGATACGATTGTTGAAGAGGGTGGCGTTGAAGAATACGAGCTAGCAGCTTTAGACGAAACCGAAGAACTGCCTGAGCTGGAGACGCCTAAAAAATCCGGAATTATTGGTCGCATGTTGGGGCAGGCACCAAAAGATACGGATCATAAGAAACTAAAGAAAAAAACCGTCAAACGGGTGTTCGACGATGCCATGCTGGAAAGCCTGGAAGAGTTGCTGATCAGTTCCGATATGGGGGTGGATACATCGTTGCGGGTGTGTGCCGCCATGGCCGAGGGCCGGTATGGCAAGAAGCTGGGTGTGGACGAGATTAAGGAACTTTTGGCCGCCGAAGTGACCCGCATCATGGAACCTGTCGCCAAGCCAATGCCGCTATACCCGAAAAAACCGCAGGTGGTTTTGGTGGTCGGGGTGAACGGTTCGGGCAAAACCACCACCATCGGCAAGCTGGCCAGCCAGTTTAGAGCCGCTGGAAAATCCGTGGTTATTGCTGCGGGCGATACATTTCGCGCCGCCGCTGTTGAACAATTACAAGTCTGGGGGACGCGCGCCGGCGTGCCTGTTTTGATAGCACCCGAAGGCTCAGACCCTGCATCATTGGCCTATGAAGCGATGGAAAAGGCCGAACGCGACGGCATGGATTTGCTGATGATCGACACTGCAGGGCGGTTGCAGAACCGACAGGATTTGATGGAAGAACTGGCAAAAATCGTGCGCGTGATCCGCAAAAAAGATCCCAGTGCGCCGCATAACACCTTGCTGGTTCTGGATGCGACAACCGGCCAGAATGCAGTGGCACAGGTTGAGGTTTTTCAAAAAATATCCGATGTCAGCGGGTTGATTATGACCAAGCTTGACGGCACCGCAAAAGGCGGGGTTCTGGTGGCTTTGGCTGATAAATTCGGCCTGCCCATTCACGCCATCGGGCTGGGTGAGCAAATTGACGATTTGGCCCCGTTTGACCCCGCGGAATTTGCCGAAGCCCTGACGGGTCACACGCTTTGATAAATTGGTTATCCGCAATTGAGGGCACGGCCGAAGGCCACCAACTGGCAATGTTTTTGGCTTTGTTTGCCGCGTTGATGCACGCGATTTTCGGGGCTTTGCAAAAAGGCCGCCATGACCCGTGGTTGACACGCGGGGCGATAGATTTTTGTTATGCGGTCATCGCGATGCCGATTGCACTGTTTCTGGTTCCATGGCCGGAGCCTGATATGTGGCTGTTTTTTGCAGGCGTGTTTGTGATCCATGTGGCCTATAAATTCACCCAAGCCAAGGCCTATTCGCATGGGGCATATACGGTGGTTTATCCGGTGGTGCGCGGGCTGGGGCCAGTGATTACCGTGACTTTTGCCGGGTTTGTTTTTGGCGAGGAATTCGGCGCGGTGCAATGGGGTGGGTTAGCTGTGTTGAGCCTATCAATATTAGCACTTGCAGTGTTGAACTTGCGCCGTGAAAAAATTAACCGCAACGCGTTGAAACTGGCCCTTGCATGGGCGGTTGCAACTGGTTTTATGGTGGCGATTTACACTACATATGACGCTTTTGGTATTCGTAAAACGCCCAACCCGTTTACATTTCTTGCGTGGTTTTTCTTTCTTGACGGGATGCTTTTCCCAGTGATTGCGATTGTGAAATGGCGGCGGATGCAGCACCCGCCATTGCTGCGCCCGTTAATGGCACGCGGTTTTATTGGCGGGATTGTTGCTTACCTGAGTTTCGGCTCGATTTTGATGGCAACGCGGCTGGATAAAGTAGGTGAGGCGGCGGTGCTGCGCGAGACCTCGACGGTGTTTGCTGCGCTAATCGGCTGGTTGTTTTTGAAAGAAGCAGTTGGCCCGGCGCGGGCGATATTGATGGGATTGATCGCAGCAGGTGCGGTTTTGGTAGAATTTGGAAGTTAGACAATATAGAAGGCGACTATGGCACATAAAAAGATAAATCCAATGCTGAAACTGGCCCTTGAACTGGGGCCGATCATTCTGTTTTTCATTGCGTACTCCAAGATGAAGGGCAATACTTATACGATTTTCGAGCGTGATTATAACGGCTTTATCATGGTGACCGCGCTGTTTATTCCGGTGTTGCTGATCTCGACGGGCATTTTGTGGGCCTTGACGGGCAAACTTTCGAAAATGCAGCTTATGACTGCCATATTGGTGGTAATTTTCGGCGGTCTATCGGTCTGGTTCAACGATGAACGGTTTTTCAAGATGAAACCGACGATGATCTATCTGTTCTTCGGCGGCTCTTTGGGCATTGGCCTGCTGCAAGGCAAATCCTATCTAAAATCAATGATGGAAGAGGCGATGCCGTTGAATGACGCAGGCTGGATGGTTTTGACCAAGCGGATATGTTTTTTCTTTTTGTCGCTTGCTGTGGTTAACGAAGTAATTTGGCGCAGCATGTCTACCGAGGCTTGGGTCACGTTTAAAACTTTTGGTCTGACGGCGGCGGTTTTCGCATTTTTCATGACCCAAGGCGGGTTGTTGGCAAAATACGGTACCGAACAGGATAAGACTTAACCTTTGGTTTTGAAAAGGTTTTTCTGGGCTTCTTTGCTGGAATTGTCGCCGCGTTTTTCTGCAGCCACCGCGCGCCCTTTGGCAACTCCGGGGCGTGTGGCGCAGCGATCCAGCCATTTTTCCATGTTGGGAAATTCTGCGATGTTCTGCTCTTGCCTTTGCCAAAGTGATGCCCAACCCCAAATCGCAATATCGGCTATGGAAAAGTCACCACAGACGTAATCGCGGGCTTGCAGACGGCGATCCAGAACGCCGTAAAGTCGGGCGACTTCGGCGCGGTAGCGGCTTTGTGCATAGGGCAGCACTTGGGGCGGTTCCATTTTGGGGGCGTAGATCAGAAAATGGTGCGCCTGTCCCGCCATCGGGCCAAGGCCGCCCATTTGCCACATCAGCCATTGGTCGATTTCAATGCGGCCACGTTCTGACGCGCCATAAAACTTGCCGGTTTTGCGGGCCAGATATTGCAAGATTGCGCCAGATTCGAAGATGGAAATAGGTGCGCCATCTGGCCCGTTTGGATCAACAATGGCTGGCATGCGGTTGTTTGGCGAGATTTTCAAAAAATCTGGCTTGAACTGATCACCCGCGCCGATGTCGATCAGATGAAGCCTATAGGGCAGCCCCATTTCTTCCAGTGCAATGCTGATTTTCCAGCCATTAGGGGTGGGCCAGAAATAAAGCTCTATCGGTTGTGTCATTTCTGTTCTCCTGTCAGGGGCAGAATGACAGAAAATCTGCGATGGTCAACTCATTGAAACATCAGGGATTTGCGCAAACCTTGCAGCTTTGTTTGTAGCAACATCCGCTTGCTGCGGCTGGCAAAGGCAATGGCATTGGCCCCCATTTCAAGCAGTATTATATCGGCGGCAGTGCTGTATTCTGGAATTTCCGACCAATTGGAATGGGCAAACTGGTAGCCGTAACAAATGGCGCGATCGGCCGGCCCGAGTTTTGGTCCAAACCGGTCGAATATAAAAGATGTCAGGTTACGGCTTTTTGTAACGATATTATAGCACTGCAGATGCGCCCCCATCGGGCAGTCGAGCGATAAAAGGGCGAGGGCGGAAAACTCGAATGCGTTGGACAAAAGCAAACGGCGCCACATTTTCGATCTGGTTTTGTGCACTGCCATCAGTGCCACGCGCGCGCCCAAGCGGTGGGCCACCACATCAACAGGGCTGTCAGGCGAAATTTGACGTAAATTACTGATCAGATATGCCAAGCCATCCGATTCCAACCCAGCCTTGTCGTATGGGGCTTTCATGTCGGGCAACGCCTGCAAGCCAGCGGCATATCCAAGCCAGCGAAAATCTATCACAAGAGTTTTTTTATCTTTTGGCTTCAGGGCAAAAGGGGTGTGCCGGTGATGGGCCGGTAATTGTATCGAAACCCTTGGAGGGGAGGAAAACTGTCTGATATGTTTTGCCAAAAGGCCCATCACATCACGTCTGGGGTAGGTTGGATTGTAAATTCTCCCGTTGTGCGACTGCACGCGAAATACTGTCATTCGTTACTCTTTTTACTGCTCTGACATGGGGTTTAGCGCAGCAGTCTTTCGAAACCGTAAAAATGATAACGGGCATTGACGAAATTGTGCATATTAAGTACGGATCATTTGAGGCGATTTGTAACCGGATTGTGGGCCTCGTTAAATATGCCGCTAAAGAGGTCAGGGCCTTATATGACCCCGACTGTAAAACGGTTGGGGTTTTTTATTGGGTTTTGACCCGGAAAGAAAAGTTATGGAACATTGGAAAGCAAAGACAAAACTGGTGCATGCGGGCACTAAACGCAGCCAATACGGCGAATTGTCAGAAGCTATTTTTCTAACACAAGGCTTTGCCTATGACAGTGCCGAGCAAGCTGAAGCGCGGTTCATAGAATGCGGGCCGGACGAATATATCTATGGCCGATATGCCAATCCGACCGTCAGCATGTTCGAAGAACGTATTGCGGCCCTTGAAGGGGCCGAGGATGCGTTTGCCACTGCCAGCGGTATGGCGGCGGTGTCGGGGACTTTGTTTTCAATGCTGCGCGCCGGTGATCATATCGTTTCGGCCAAGGCTCTGTTTGGGTCGTGTTTGTTCGTGGTTGACGATATTTTGCGCCGCTGGGGGATCGAGATTACATTTGTCGACGGCACTGATCTGGATGCATGGCGCGGTGCAATGCAGCCAAACACTAAAGTGGCGTTTCTGGAAGCGATTTCCAATCCGACGTTGGAAGTGATCGACATCAAAGGGGTGGCGGACATTGCCCATGCGGCAGGGGTCACGCTGGTGGTGGATAATGTTTTTGCCACGCCGGTGTTTCAACGCTCACTGGAACTGGGCGCAGATGTGGTGATTTATTCCGCCACCAAACATATCGACGGGCAGGGACGTTGTCTGGGCGGTGTGGTTTTGGGCACAAAAGAATTTATCCGCAAAACCTTCGAGCCGTTCAACAAACACACTGGCCCCGCGATGAGCCCGTTTAATGCATGGGTGATGCTGAAAGGCATGGAAACCCTTGCGTTACGATGCGAGGCACAGGCCACAAGTTGTGATAAGCTGGTGGCCGCCTTGTCCGGACACGCCAAACTGGAACGGTTGATCTATCCGTTCGCCGCAGATCATCCGCAGCACGATTTGGCCAAGCGGCAGATGACCATGGGCGGTACGGTAATATCGCTGGACATCAAGGGTGGCAAGGATGCGGCGTTCCGGTTCTTGAACGCTTTGCAAATCGTTACCATGTCGAACAATCTGGGTGATGCCAAATCACTGGTTACACACCCAGCCACAACGACCCACCAACGCCTGAGTGTTGAGCAACGCGCGGCTTTGGGCATATCGGACGGTTTGGTGCGGATTTCTATTGGGCTGGAAGACGCGGATGATTTGTTGTCTGATCTAAGTCAAGCCTTGGAAAAAGCCTAAAGGTCTGCCCAAGAGCGCAAAATGTCGATTTTTAACCTATGGTCAATCCAATGTGGCCCTAGTATCTAGCATATAACATCCAAGATCCGGGAGTGCGCCATGACCGATAAAAAACTGCGGCCCAGCCGCGAAGAAGCCGAAGAGGCCGTGCGCATATTGTTGCGCTGGGCCGGTGACGACCCGACCCGTGAAGGGCTGCTGGACACGCCTGCGCGTGTGACCAAAGCTTACGGCGAATGGTTTCATGGCTACAATGAAGATCCTGCCGCGATCTTGCACCGCACCTTTGAAGAGGTCGACGGCTATGACGAAATGGTGGTGCTGAAAGATATCCGGTTTGAAAGTTTCTGCGAACATCATATGGCCCCGATCATCGGCCGCGCCCATGTGGGGTATCTGCCCAACGACCGTGTGGTCGGCATTTCGAAACTTGTGCGTTTGGTTGATGCTTACGGCAAACGCCTGCAAGTACAGGAAAAACTGACGGCGCAAATCGCCAATACTTTGCAAGAGGTGTTGCAACCGCGCGGTGTTGCCGTGGTGATGGAGGGTGAGCATCATTGTATGTCGACGCGCGGCGTGCATAAGCACGGGGTGACGATGGTGACATCGCGGATGATGGGGATATTCAAGTCCAACGACATCACCCGGCAGGAATTTTTAAAACTGATCGGTAATCCGGTTAATCGGGCCTCTTGATACTCATGGTGTTTAAGCCGTTTCAGCTACAGGTAGGAGCGTATAATGACACTTGATCCAAAAGACTGGGACGGCTTTAGGGCCTTGGCCCATAAAATGCTGGATGCCAGTATTGATAAGCTTGGCCAAGCGGATCAGGGCCGGGTCTGGACGCCTTTGCCTGCCGCTGAAAAGGCCTGCATTGAAACCGGCCTGCCCGTTGATGGAACTGACCCTACCGAGATGCAAAAGCAACTGCAAAGCCTGTTGCCCTACGGTGTCGGCAACACCCATCCGCGTTTCTTTGGCTGGGTACACGGGGCAGGCGCGCCATCGGGCTTGATGGCTGAAATTGCGGCGGCGGCGATGAACGTCAACGCAGGCGGGCGCGATCATGTGGCGCCTATTGTGGAACGGCAGGTTATTGCGTGGTCGGCGGAAATGATGGGGATGCCTAACGGCACCTCAGGCCTGATTGTATCGGGCACATCGATGG
>CAZMMG010000045.1:0-11947 GCA_964567355.1 uncultured Neptunicoccus sp. | reverse complement strand
GCTCCCGTTAACCTATATGGCAAAAATATGTCGATAATTTTTTACCTTTTGTTTATCTGCATTTTAATAAAGTTCTAAGGATCGACCCAATATGCGACTTTTACCCGTTATCGTAAGCGGTTCAATGGCCTTGGTATCAACAAGTTTTGCCAACGGGTTTGAAGACAGGTTTTCCGCATTTAACCCGCAGGTTTGGTCTGTTGCCAATTACACATTCAGACATCCATATTTCGACACCGACTGGGGCGCCAAACAAGTCATTGTAAACGCTGGTTTAAGCCTAAAACTTGCGCCGCAAAGGGGCCGTAAAAACGGCTATATCGGTGCATCCATACGCCGCCGAAAGCCAACCGGGTTTGGTCGCTATACAGTAATAATAAAACCGGCGCGCGGCGCGGGCGTTATCACCGGGTTTTTCACTTACACAGGCCCCCATTACGGCACTCGCCATGATGAAATCGACATCGAGTTTTTGGGGAAAAATACCCGCCAAATCCACATTGCGACCTTCGTTGACGGCAAAAGATGGAACCGGTTCATCGACCTTGGCTTTGATGCTTCCGACAGGCCGCGCAGCTATTCTTTTGAATGGGGGCGAAATTCTGTACGCTGGTATGTAGAGGGTAAAATGATCTACCAGAGACAGGAAAAAGATGGTGCTATTCCGTCTGTTCCCAGCATGTTATTTGCAAATATATGGGCGGCTGACCCCTCAATAAAGATCTGGTCAGGGGTAACTGTAAAAAATACCCGTGCAACCGCAAAAATCTTACGCATGGGCTTTGAACCCAAAGCGGGCGATTTGGACAGTTAAGCCCCGCCTTTGGGTGCAAGCTTCACCACATCAGCCCCCGCCCCGTCCAGTTCCTCGAAGTCGAACGCGTCCAGTTTTCGTGCCCGCGTACCCGCCCTGCTGGCCGAGATTTTAATCTCTTCAATATCTTTTCCTGCCTGATTGAAATGTCGATCCAGATTTTCAACACGCCCCCCCAGACGCTCCACATCTTTGTAAAGCAACCCCAATTCTTTGCGAATGGCCCCCGCCTGTTCGCGCATTCGGGCATCTTTCAAAACAGCCCGCATAGTGTTGAGCGTCGCCATGCAGGTGGTTGGCGATACAATCCAGACACGCGCATCAAAGCCGATCCGCACCACATCGGCAAAGTTGGCATGCAATTCGGCATAGACCGCCTCGGACGGCAGGAACATCAATGCCCCGTCAGCGGTTTCGCCCTCGATGATATATTTTTCGCTGATCGCCTTGATATGCAGCTTTACCGAAGTCCGCATGGCACGGTTTGCCGCAACCAATTGCTCATCTGTTTTAGCCGCACGAATAGCCTCATAGGCCTCCAGCGGGAATTTTGCATCGATCACAATCGGGCCGGGGGGATTGGGCAAATGGATCAGACAATCGGCGCGTTTGCCGTTCGACAGTGTCGCTTGAAAAGCATAGGCATCGGGGGCTAGTGCTTTTAATACAATATCGTTCAGTTGTATCTCGCCAAACGCCCCGCGTGTTTGTTTGTTCGACAGAATATCCTGCAACCCAAGAACATCACCCGACAGTTTTTCAATGTTTAACTGCGCCTTGTCAATCGTCGCCAACCGCTCTTGCAGTTGCGTCAGGGATTGTGTGGTTCGCACGGTCGCGCCATGCAGGCTGTCTTTCATGCCCTTTTGCATCTCATGCAAAGCCTGCGCCGATTTTAGTGCATTTGCGTGCAATGTTTCATTCATATGTTGTTGCACGGTGGCCAGCCGTTTTTCCATTGTATGGATCAAATTCACTTGTGCTTCGGCCTGTGTACTAGACACGATTTGCAGGTTTCCCGCCAGTTTTTGCTGCCCCGCACCAAGCGTTTGCACATCCATGTTCATACGGCCCATCTGTACCGCCACATATTCCATTGCAGCCCCTGAACGCCCAGCACGGCGCACAGCCATTACCAGTAAAACAATGACAAATATTATAACCGTTACCCCGATTATAGCACCGATAAAAAGCGGGTCGTTAAACGCGTAAGTTTGATTGCCAATTTTAATCATGTTCGACCAAACAATCTTTCAATATCCGCCAGTTTCAACTCCACATAAGTCGGGCGCCCATGATTACACTGGCCCGAATGCGGGGTTGCTTCCATCTCGCGCAACAGCGCATTCATTTCATCGGCCTGCATCCTGCGCCCCGAACGAATAGAGCCGTGACAGGCCACCCGCGACAGGATTGCCTCGATGCGGTTTTCAACCGCGTGGCTTTCGCGCTGATCTGTGATCTCGTCGCAAATATCGCGCACCAAAGCCTGCGCGTTGACCTCGCCTAAAATTGCCGGGGTTTCACGCACGCAAACCGCAGTACCGCCAAACTCTTCAATAACAAGCCCGAACTGCGCCAGTGTCGGCAAAGCATCAACCAAAGCCAGACATTCATTTTGCGACAACTCTACCACCTCGGGCAAAAGCAAAGCTTGCGAGGCAACACCGTTTTGCGCCATCTGCGCTTTCAGCTTTTCGTAAACCAAACGCTCATGGGCGGCATGTTGATCAACAATCACCATGCCGTCTTTGGTTTGCGCGATGATATAATTTTCATGCACTTGTGCGCGTGCCGCCCCCAAGGGCGCATCGCTTTCAACCACATCACCCACGGCCTCTTCCACCCGCCCTGAATAGTCACTACGCACTTCGGAAAATCCCGATTGCATTGGCGTGAATGTTGTCGGACGCGAGCGCATATCCATCTGGTAAACCGGTGCTTCCGGCCGAAACGCCCCCAATGTCGCCCCCGCCACAGTGCTTGACGCGCGGTGCCCCGCATTTGTCAGCGCATGGCGCAAACCGCTGACGATCAGACCGCGCGCATTGGCAGGGTCACGAAACCGTACTTCCGCCTTGGCGGGATGCACATTCACATCAACATGCGCCGGATCGCATTCGATGAAAAGTGCTACAACCGGATGGCGGTCACGGCTGAGAAAATCGAAATAGGCCCCGCGCACCGCCCCCAACAGCAAGCGGTCTTTCACCGGGCGCCCGTTCACAAACAAATACTGCGCTACCGCCGCGCCGCGCGAATAGGTCGGCAAGGATGCATAACCGTGCAGGGTCAACCCCTCGCGTTCGGCATTCAAAGGTAGCGCATTTTCGGCAAATTCCGTCCCCAGAATGGAACGCAACCGCCCCAGAACCGCATCGAACAAATCACCCGATCCGGCATCGGCGCGAAAGGTCACACGCCCCTCCCCTCCGCCAGATATATCGCGCAAGCTGAACCCGACATAAGGCTCGGCCATAGCCAAACGTTTGATCACATCGGTAATCGCCCCGGCCTCGGCGCGGTCGGTGCGCAGGAACTTCAGCCTTGCCGGTGTGGCATGAAACAAATCGTTCAGCTCGACCGTAGTACCAACACTGCGCGCCGCAGGTTTTATCGGTAGAATATTGCCACCGTTCACCGATATTTCCGCTGCCAACTCCGCATCAACAACACGCGATGTAATCGTCAAACGGCCCACCGCCCCCAAGGATGGCAAAGCCTCGCCGCGAAATCCGAATGTGTGGATGTTCAGCAAATCAGAGCCATCTATTTTCGAGGTCGCATGGCGTGAGAGGGCAAGGGGCAACTGATCAGCGGGAATACCAAAACCGTCATCGGCCACACGGATCAGGGTCTTGCCACCATCCGCATAAGCCACATCAATGCGTGTCGCCCCCGCATCCAGCGCATTTTCCACCAGCTCTTTGACCGCAGAGCTTGGCCGCTCCACCACCTCGCCTGCTGCAATGCGATTAGCAGCGGCATCATCAAGTTGGCGTATCTGTGGGCGTGAACCCATGATATTGGGGTTGGGTTTGTTCATACAACTAGAGATAGCATAAAATACCCCGATTCGACAGGTCTTAATCGGTGGACGTCAACCCATCAGGCTTGCCCACCACAACAAAGCGCAACGCATCGGGCTTTAACAGCCGTTTCGCCACCTTGTTGACATCGTTCAGCGTCACCGCATTGATCTTGTCATTGCGAGTCTTGGGGTAGTCGATCGGCAAATCCTGCATCTGCATCCCCACCAGCATATCCGCAATCCGGCCATTGCCGGCAAAACGCAACGGATAAGCCCCCGTCAGGTATTTCTTGGCCGCATCCAGCTCTTTCTGGGTTACACCCTTTTCAGCCATCTTGCCCCATTCATCGCGAATAACCTCGATCGCGGTTTTGATCCGGTCATTGGCCGATGACACGCTACCGCCGATGATGCTGACATAATCATAGGGCGCAAGGTAGGAATAAACCCCGTATGTCAGGCCACGCTTTTCACGCACTTCTTGCATCAAGCGTGCGCTAAACCCGCTACCACCAAGGATGTGGTTCATCAAATACGCGGCAAAGAATTCGGGATCATTGCGATCAATGCCTTGCCCTGCCCAAACCGCAATAGTTTGCGGGGTATCAAGATCGACCACCGTCAAGCCACCCGTTGCACCGAATTTGATTTTCTTCGGCAAAGATGCACCTTTATCCACCAAACCACCCAGCAATTCATCCACCATCGGGCCAACTTCAGCGGCAGTAATGTCCCCCACAACACTGACATACATCCTGTCTTTGGCAAATACGCCCTTATAAGCTGCACGCATATCGCCAATGGTCAGGTTTTTGACCGACTCCAAGGTGCCTTCCAAAGGCTGGCTGTAGGGATGGTTCGGATAGGCCAATGCACGTAATTTAGTCCCTGCAATCGTATCACGATCAGACGAGTGTGATTTTACAATCGATATAACTTGCTTTTTCACCCGCTCAAACGCCGTTTTGCTGAACGTTGGCTGCATCAGGGCCTGCTTCAATAGGGCCAAAGCCTGATCGCGGTTTTCGCTTAAAACCTGTGCCGAGATAGACACATCATCACGGCTTGCGTCAAATCCGAAACTTGCCGCCAGTTCTTCTGTTGCTTTTGAGAACGCGGTTGCATCCATATCGCCCGAGCCCTCTTCCAAAAGCCCTGTCATCAAATAGGTCGCCCCCGCCTTATCGGGCGCATCCAGTGATGCCCCCCCTTTAAAGCCCAGGTCCAAAGCAATAAACGGAATGCTGGGTTCTTCCACCAGCCAAACAGTAATGCCGCCCTTGCTGGTAATTTGTTGAATATTGGTTTCGGCAATCGCGGCAATCGCCCAGAAAGTGGATATAATCAAGGTCACTAAAATACGCATCAAACTTATCCTTCCGCTTTCGGCAACAACCATGATGTCACCGAATTATTCATGTTCAGAACTTTTTTCGCAGCGTCCATCACATCTTTTGCGGTGACGGCTTGCAGTACATCGGGCCAAACCCGAATATCTTCAACCGTCAGGCCCACCGTCAGGGATTGCCCATATTTTTGGGCCAAACCAGACAGGCTGTCCCGCGCGTATATTTCCCCAGCTTTGACCTGCGTTTTCAACCGCGCCAGATGGTTTTCATCAACACCCGTTTCCAAAAAAGATTTCAACGCTGCATCCAATGCCGCCTCGGCCTGTTCGGGCGTGGTAGCTGGCGTCGGTAAAACATACAATCCAAAGGTATCCTTATCCAAAGAAACCCCATCATAAAACGCCGACACATTCAGCGCGATCTTTTGTTTCAGTTGCAATTCCTGCCCCAGATAGGATGTAATACCCGAGCCACCCAAAAGCTGCGCCAGCATTTCCAGTGCAGCCGCTTCCTTTTGATCCCCCGCTTTGCGGTTTTCTGCCAGATAGGTGCGCACCATTTGCGGTTGGCGCACACGATCATCGTGCCGTGTAATATGGA
Organism: uncultured Neptunicoccus sp.; assembly: GCA_964567355.1. GTDB lineage: Bacteria > Pseudomonadota > Alphaproteobacteria > Rhodobacterales > Rhodobacteraceae > Amylibacter. The sequence goes on along the minus strand of CAZMMG010000045.1, from coordinate 6,153 downwards.
TCGGGGCCAGATGCTGCGGTTCTTGTGGCCGCACACGGGGCGGCAAATTCTTTGACGGCACCCGTTTCCCGTAATATTTTTCAGCCAAGCGGCGCACTTCATCGGGGCTGGTATCACCTGCAACAATCAAAATCGCATTGTTCGGCGCGTAGTACTTTTTGTAGAAATCCAGCGCGTCCTGCCGCGTTAATTGCTCCATTTCATGGCGCCAGCCAATCGTCGGCACCCCATAGCGATGATTGAAAAATTGCAAGGCATTGCGTTGCTCGCGCAATAGCGCACTTGGACTGTTTTCCACCCGCATGTTACGCTCTTCGATAATCACATCGCGTTCGGGCAGAACCTCGGCTTCGGACAGAACCAGATTTTGCATCCGGTCCGATTCAAGCTTCATCATCAATTCCAGGCGATCAGCGGAAACTTTCTGGTAATAACCGGTGTAATCATACGAGGTAAACGCGTTTTCCTGCCCGCCATTAGCTGCGACAATTTCGGAAAATTCGCCCGGGGCCAACGTATCCGTGCCCTTGAACATCAAGTGTTCCAGAAAATGGGCTATGCCGGATTTTCCCGCCATCTCATCAGCCGAGCCAACCTTGTACCACACCATATGGGTCACGATAGGGGCGCGGTGGTCTTCGATCACCACCGCCTGCATGCCGTTGTCCAGAGTAAAAGAGGTCACAATTTCCGCATGTAAAACCGCTGGCAGGAAAAATGCGACGAACGAAAGTAAACCACTGATTTTTTTCATAAGCCTATATTGCCTTTTCATATGCATATTCATGCATGCCTAATCGCTATCCGAAAATGGAGCAATATAATAAACAAACTTGTGATAGAGCGCGGCCAATTATTGCCGATTGGCAAACCTTAGAACAGTTTCAACCCGACGGTTTTCTTGACTTCTTTAGGCGGCACAGCCGGGGTTCTAACCCCCATGGCCCGCAAGCGTTTCAATTCCGGGTAAGGCAACAAAGTCTGTCCTTTAAGACGCTTCAGATAAGACGCATCCGAATAAACCCAGCGCTCGTAAAACCTTGCACGATGTTTATGGCGATATCTTGCATCTTCCTGCGCAAGTTGCTCACGTATATTCGAAGACACGCCATACTGCGAAGCCGCCACGATCAAAGCTTGCTCACCAGCGCCGATAGCAGGGCTTTGCAGCCGCGCGGGTTTACCACCCAAAGCCGCAACCGCATCACTTTCAGGGGTTAAATCCACACGATTTTTTTCCCCCAAGGTGGGTTCCGGCAATGTTTTATAATCTTCCGGCATGACCAGTTCCTTGGTCGGCAAAATCGCAAACTCATCCGGCCCCGCATCTTTCAACCGGAAATTCCCGTTTTTACCAAACACAGGATTTTGCGCACACGCGCCCAGGGCAATGGCCAACGATAATGGCAGGATCAACTTTAGTATTCGGACAAACATGTGCTGCTCACACCTCGACAAACTCTTTCGCGTCACTGTTTAGCCTAGAATTAAACCCACGTCACGCCCTCTTCTTCAGCTTTTCGGAAAAGAAAATTAAGCCGAGGGCACCAAAGGCAACAAAAACATCGGCAACATTGAAAGCAAACGGATTATCTAACCCACAACAAGACATATTCAGGAAATCCGCAACGGCCCCATAAATCATGCGATCAAGGCTATTTCCCAGCGCACCGCCAATGATGCTACCCAGAAACAGGGCTGCCAACCAGTTTTGAAAACTTCTGGCATACCAAAAAATTGCCCCCGAAATAACCATGGCAATGGCAATCAACACCCATTGGTTGCCAGAGAACAGACCAAAATTAACACCCGTATTCCAAGCCATGCGAAAATTCAGAAACGGCGGCAAAACATCGATTGAAAACTTGCTTTTCAGATCAAGGAACTCGACAACATACCATTTGCTTAGCTGATCTAGCAAAAATGCGACAATCGCAACAATCCCAGTTTTGCCCAAATCCGTTCCCCTAATGCCTGAAGTGGCGCATGCCAGTGTAAACCATTGCCAAGCCGGCCTCATCCGCCGCATCGATCACTTCTGCATCGCGCATGGAGCCGCCCGGCTGAATAATCGCCGTCGCCCCTGCCTCTGCCGCTGCCAGCAAACCGTCCGCGAAGGGAAAGAATGCGTCCGATGCCACAACCGAGCCATTGGTCAAAGGGGTCGCCAAACCCAGCGCATCCGCCATATCCTGCGATTTACGCGCGGCGATGCGCGTGCTGTCGACACGGCTCATTTGCCCGGCTCCGACACCCACCGTGGCCAAATCTTTGACATAGATAATAGCATTTGATTTCACATGCTTCGCCACTTTCCAGGCAAACAGCATATCGCGCAGCTCATCGTCAGTGGGCGCCCGTTTGGTGACAACTTTCAGATCATCCAATCCGATAAATCCATTGTCACGATCTTGGATCAGATAGCCGCCCGATACCTGCTTCCAGACCTGCCCGGCTTTGCCCGTATCAGGCAGACCACCGGTTTCCAGCAAACGCAGGTTCTTTTTGGTGGCAAAAATTTTGCGTGCCTCATCACTGATTGCAGGTGCGATGACCACTTCGGTGAAAACCTCGACAATTTGCGCCGCGGTTGCACCGTCCAATGTCTGGTTCAGCGCAACAATCCCGCCAAAGGCCGAGGTGCGGTCACAATCAAAGGCTGATTGATACGCCTCGGCCAGTGTAGCACCGCGCGCCACACCGCAAGGGTTGGCGTGTTTGATAACCGCACAAGCCGGCCCTTCGGCAGGATCAAACTCGGCCACCAGCTCAAACGCCGCATCAGTGTCGTTGATATTGTTGTAGGACAGTTCCTTGCCTTGCAACTGCGTGGCTGTTGAAACCCCGGGACGTGTACTGCCATCGTGGTAGAAGCTAGCGGATTGATGCGGGTTTTCACCGTAGCGCAGAGTTTGCGCATGGCTGCCCGCAATGGCTTTGCGGCGCGGGGCCACTTCGCCAATAGCACCTGCCATCCATGTCGACACTGCCGCATCATAGGCCGCCGTGCGCGCATAAGCGATTTGCGCCATTTTTTGGCGGTAGGCCAAAGTTGTGCCGCCTTGCGCTTTTATCTCGTCCAACAAAGGCGCGTAATCTTCCACATCCACTACGGTTACAACAAAGCCGTGATTTTTGGCTGCGGCACGGATCATCGCAGGCCCGCCGATGTCAATGTTTTCGATACATTCATCATAAGCCCCTCCAGCCGCGACCGTGGCTTCAAACGGATAAAGATTGACCACCAGCAGATCAATGCCGTCAATGCCATGTTGTTTCATCGCAGCCATATGATCCGCATTGTCGCGCAATGCCAGCAAACCGCCATGTACCATCGGGTGCAGGGTTTTCACCCGCCCATCCATCATTTCGGGAAAATTGGTGATCTCGGACACATCTCGTACCGGCAAGCCCGCATCGCGAATGGCTTTTGCCGTGCCCCCCGTTGACAGCAGTTCAACGCCTTGCGCATTCAAGGCCGTAGCCAGATCAACAAGACCGGTTTTATCGGAAACGGAAAGCAGGGCGCGTCGAATGGCACGTGGGCTGTTGGGCATTATCATAGTCCTTTGTTCAGACCGTCGGGAGAAACGGTCATCTGTTATATTCTGTATTGTCAGCCCTCGGTACGGGTCAACATCCATGTCACGGCGCCTTCATAATTCACAACTTGCGAAGATACCACAATCTGTTTTGTCGCGCGTGGCATTAAATGGCTTGCATCAAAATACTTGCTGTCGTGCAAAGAGAGCACCCCCCCCGACGCTTTGAATATCCAGATTTCATTGTTCGGCAATTGCAAAGACACCGCCTGACCGCCTAAATCCATCTCGGCTTCTACATCGGGGGATATATGAAAGTTCAGAACAAAGGGAACCGCCTGTGGCACTTGCCGCCTGACCGCTGCATCATACCGCAGCTTATCCTTCTTTTGCTCACAATAAAATCGGTCAAGCCCGGAAATTACAGACCCGTCCGGGGTCACGTCCAAAGTGCGACTATAGGTTAACCCGAAATTGTTGCGGTAGCCCGTATGACTTGCAGTAAGTGTCACAGGCGCATTATCTGCAGATGCCGACCAATATGCCTCAACCTGCATATCCGCTGCCAATGCCGTCGACAATTTATGCCGCTGCCCTGCCCCACCTGAAAAAACTGGCTGAAGGCTGGCCACACTGAACGCCGAAGCAGAACGGCAAATATTGCGTTGTGCCGCGCTTAGACCCTGCCCAGACCCCATGCTTTTGAAAATCGGAAACGCCCCCGAAGAAACTTCAAATGCCAATGCACTTTCACAATTTAGTGCCGAACTGCTGGTTTTCGGCATTGCACCCGTGTCCACAATCAGCAGGCTCTTTGCTTTTTTGATCCGTGAATACCCCATAACAGAACCGATAGCGGCCCTTTCTTGCACACTATAACCAGATAATATCGGATCAATACGCGCAGCATTGGACCCGCTGCCACCATGAAACTCAACCAAATGACCATCAGGCATACGCAAACTTCGAATCGCAGGTGCAATTCGTTCAAGCGCATTTAGCAAGGCCCGGTCAGATTTCAGGCCAGCCCGCATCATGCCCTTGTCAACCCAAACAAGCAGTGTGAATATCTCCAATAGCTCTTCAGGGTTGCGGGTCGGGATACCTCCGTCATCCGAGATATAGCTGTCGCATTCCCGGGCCAGCGCGCGCAAAGCGGGCTTAAGATCACCAGCAAAATCTTCCAATGCCAAGGCACTATAGACAGACCCCACCAAAGCCTGAAATCTCGGCAAACCGTCAGCTGCAAATAACCGGCGTTTTTTCAAAAACCTCGCATGATGGGAAATCGACGCAAAATAGTTTTTCTGATCGCGCTCTTTGGTATTTGTCAAAAACACAAGCGCGTGATTGACCAGCCTTATTATTCGCACTCCGGCCAATTGCGGTGTCCATGCAAAATTGTCGCCATCGCCAAATCGTATCAGCCAGTCAGCAAACCATGCTCTGGCTTTCAAACCACATTCAGGTGCGCCGTTGGCCACCAGATCATCAAGCCAGTAAAAACTTTGGGTCTTGATCTGGAAATCATCGTTTTCACTATCAACATCCCAAATCGGAACATTGGGATCGCGGATCAAACGCCCTTCGATCAAAAAATTTCCCGCCGCCAGTTGCAAGCCTTTCTGGGCAGAACCGATATTATGTGCGACGGGTTGTGAAACAAAGGCCCGCGCCGCTTTGCCATGTCGCGTATGCCACGCCACTGACTGCGTTTGGCGCGCTTCACGGTCGCGTTTTAACTGACCCATCAGTTCGGAAATTTTGAACGACACGCTGCTTTGAACCCGGTTTTGTTTCTTAATCCTGTTTAATAGAACAACTCTGCCCCTGTCACCCGATTTTCTTTTGCAGTCTTGCTACAAAAAACCCGTCCAACCCACCTTTATCAGACCAATAGGACGGCATTGTGCGCAAACATCCCGTTGACGTCACCCAATCATTTGGCACAGCCAGCGCATCCGCTTCCATCGGAACCAGCTCGGCCTGTGTATTTTGCGCCAAGAATTGGGAAATCTGGTCTTCGCCTTCGCGTTTCAATAACGAGCAGGTGCTGTAAATCAACAGCCCTCCCGGCTTTAGCCAGTCAAAAGCACGGCTCAGCATTTCTTTTTGTAAAGCCACCAGACTTTTGATCGCCTCTTTGTCCTTTAGATACGGCAAATCGGGATGGCGCCGGATTGTACCTGTCGCGGAACAGGGCGCATCCAGCAAAATAGCGTCATATTCCATACCCGGTTTCCAGGTTAAGAGGTCCGCCGTCACAACCTTTGCCTGCAACCTCGTGCGCCCCAAATTCTCGTGCACCCGTTGCAGCCGGTATTTCGACAAATCCATCGCCGTGACTTCCGCCCCTGACGCTGCTAGTTGCAGGGTCTTACCACCGGGGGCGGCACATAAATCAAGCACCTTTTTACCTTCAAGCCCTGTCAGGCATTTCACCGGCAGGCTGGCAGAAAAATCCTGCACCCACCATGCCCCTTCTTCAAATCCCGGCAGAATTGAAACCTGCCCGGCCTTTTGCAGCCGCAAATTAGTTGCACCAATCACTTCGGCATCCAAAAGACTTTGCAGCTCGGCCATATCCGCCGCACGCTTCACCGTGATGTCC
>CAZMMG010000044.1:0-11990 GCA_964567355.1 uncultured Neptunicoccus sp. | reverse complement strand
GTCTTGCACCGCCTAGATGTCAAAACTTGCAAATAAGGGCGCGTGATCGCTGGGTCTTTCCCATCCTCGTGCAGGGCGCAGGATGCGGCTGGAATGGCCCCGATGCGCAATATCGCCAGTCGCCCAGATATGATCCAGACGGCGGCCTTTGTCGGCGGTATCCCAATCGCGGGCACGGTATGACCACCAGCTGTAAAGCTGACCGTCGGGTATATCCTGGCGGGTAATATCAACCCAGTTTCCTGCGGCCTGTGTTGCTGCCAAGTGGTCGATTTCAACCGGTGTGTGCGACACGATTTTGGTCAATTGTTTGTGGTTCCAGACATCGTCTTCGCGCGGGGCAATATTCAGGTCGCCAACCAGCACCGACTTTTTAGGTGGTTCAGCATTAAACCAATCCCGCATTTCGGTCAGGTAATCCAGTTTCTGCCCGAATTTTTCATTTACATCGCGATCAGGAGTGTCACCCCCCGCAGGCACATAGAAGTTGTGAATTGTTAAGCCGTTGTCCAACTGTCCTGCAATATGGCGCGCGTGACCCAGACCCGCAAAATCCTTGCGTTCGACCTCTTTTATAGGGTTGCGCGACAGGATCATCACCCCGTTATAGCCCTTTTGCCCGTTGGCAATCATGTGGGTATAGCCAAGGTCGGCAAAGCCTTGGATTGGAATTTTATCCACGGGGGATTTGCATTCTTGCAGACATAAAACATCCGGGGCTTCTTCAGCCAAAAGTTTCAAAACAAGGGGTTCGCGCAGACGAACCGAATTGATGTTCCATGTGCAGATTGTAACAGGCATTTTTATCCCTTTGATATGGAGCGCGATAATGTCGTGCCGGGCCGATAAGCTCAAGCGAAAAGGCCCACTTGAAAAGCGGGTCTTTTTAAGGAAAATAGTTACAGGTGTTTAGGCAACCAGCCTATAACCGCCCGATTCAGTAACCAGCAGCCTTGCGTTGGTGGGGTCGGGTTCAATTTTTTGCCGCAGACGGTATATGTGGGTTTCCAGCGTATGGGTCGTAACCCCTGCGTTATAGCCCCAAACTTCGTGCAACAGCACATCGCGGGCAACGACACCGTCTTGTGCGCGGTATAAAAATTTCAGAATATTGGTTTCTTTTTCTGTCAGCCGAACCTTTTTGTCATCTTCTGTGATCAACATTTTGGCGGCTGGCTTGAACGTATATGGCCCCAGCGCAAACACTGCGTCCTCTGATTGCTCATGTTGGCGCAGCTGTGCACGAATGCGTGCCAGAAGAACGGGAAACTTGAACGGCTTCGAGACATAATCGTTGGCACCTGCATCAAGGCCCAGAATGGTATCCGCATCCGTATCATGTGCTGTTAGCATCAGGATCGGGCATTTCACGCCTTGTTTGCGCATCAAACGACATAATTCACGGCCATCCATGTCGGGCAAGCCGACATCCAACATAACCAGATCGTAAATGGCTTCTTTTGCTTTTTCTAAACCAGACGCACCATCTTCGGCTTCGAATACATCAAAATCTTCGGTTAGTATCAGTTGGTCGGCCAGCGCTTCGCGCAGATCTTCGTCATCGTCGACCATTAGGATTTTTTTTAGGTTGCTCATAATGTGAACTCCATTTCTTAACACTAACTTGTGTTCTTTTCACGCTTGCGGCAAGACTAAGATTGCAATGCTCACAGGCTCGTGTCGAAAATACGTGATTTATTTCATATTTATGCAAATGCGGGATATACAAAGGTTCAGTTTGTTACAATTCAAAGGCTCCAAATGGCACTTCTGCTGACCATCGAAGAGGAAATTGCCCGCATGCGTGCTGATTTGCGTATGGGTGTGCCGATTTTGTTGTCTTCAGGGACGTCGGTATGGATGGCGGCGGCGGTGGAAACCCTGTCGGTTGATCGATTGCAACGTCTGCGTGAATATTCCTCGAATTTGCAATTGGCAATCACAGAACGGCGGGCGAAAACCCTGTCTGCGCGGGTTTATGACAGAGATTTAGCGCGTGTTGCGGTGCCTGATGCGGCAGATATGGGCTGGCTGCGTTCGGTTGCTGACCCTGTTGATGACTTGCAATGCCCGCTGAAGGGGCCCTTTGTAAGTATTCGAGGGGGCGATAACGAGCCGCACCGGCTGGTTTTGATGATCTGTAAACAGGCGCGATTGCTGCCGGCGGCGGTTTTGCTGCAAATAACAGCTGATGCTGCGGATCAATTGCCATATTTACACCGCTTGTCCCTTGAGGCACTTGGCCCGTGTTTACGCAAAAGCAGCCCGCTTGCGCTGGTTTCAGCTGCGAATGTGCCATTGGATGTAGCAAAGCACTCAAAGGTTCATGTGTTTCGACCGGGGGATGGAGGGACGGAACATTATGCTATTGAAATTGGTAGTCCGCTGCGCAGCGAACCTGTTTTGTCCCGGCTGCATTCAGCGTGTTTTACTGGTGATATTATCGGCTCGTTGAAATGTGATTGCGGCCCTCAACTACGCGCGGCGATGTGCCAGATCGCTGAAAATGGCGGCGGTGTGTTACTTTATATGAACCAAGAGGGTCGTGGTATCGGCTTGGCTAACAAAATGCGCGCCTATGCGTTGCAATCCCAAGGTTTTGATACGGTCGAAGCCAATCACCGGCTTGGATTTGAAGATGACGAGCGAGATTTCCTGCTAGGCGCAGAGATATTGAAATCTCTTGGTTTCAATGCTGTGCGTCTAATGACGAACAATCCGAAAAAAGTAGAACGGATGAATGCCGCAGGTGTAACTGTGGTCGAACGTGTGCCTTTGAATGTGGGTCATAATCCGCTTAACAAGGATTATCTGGCCACCAAGGCCAAGAAAAGCGGACATTTGATGTAATGCCACGATTTGAGGATCTGGTGGTCACGAAATGGGGTGCGCGGTTTTGTGGTGTAAATCTGCCATGCGCCATTGGGCGCGGCGGCATTGGAGTGAAGCTTGGCGAGGGGGATGGAATCACACCGAAAGGGATTTTCCATTTAACCGCGATCAAGACCCGTATTGATCGGCTTTCGTTTTATAGCCCACAGGTTTCACAACGGGTTATTCGCCTTGCCGATATATGGTCGGACGATCCAAACGATCCCAATTATAACCACGGGGTTTATGGGCCAGACTATCGGTTCAGCCATGAAAAACAGTACCGCGCTGATCCGCTGTATGACGCATTCGGTATTCTGGATTTTAACTGGCCCGATGCGGTGGCGGGGGCAGGCAGCGCGATATTCATGCATGTTTGGCGCAAACCGCGTCACCCGACAGAAGGCTGCATTGCGTTTGACCGCGGCAATTTATTGTGGGTTTTCGAAAATTGGCAGCAAAAATCGCGGGTGGTTATTCGTTAATAATTCCGTTCGCCGAAAATTGCCGACCCGACGCGGACATGGGTAGCACCCAAAGCAACCGCAGGTTCAAAATCGCTGCTCATGCCCATGGAAAGCCCCGTCAATCCATTGCGTTTGGCGATTTTTTGTAACAGCGCGAAGTGTAATGAAGATTCTTCGTCCACAGGGGGGATTACCATCAGGCCGACTATAGGTAAATCCAGGTCACGGCATTCTTGGATAAAAGCATCTGCATCCGCAGGGATAACCCCCGCCTTTTGTGGCTCTTCGCCGGTATTGATCTGAATGAACATATCGGGCGACTTGCCCTGGGCCTGAATTTCAGCCGCCAGTTTTCGCGCCAGCTTTGGGCGGTCAACCGTGTGAATGGCATCAAAAAGGGCGATTGCGGGTTTAATCTTGTTGGTTTGCAGCGGGCCGATCAGATGCACTTTAATATCCGAAAACTGCTCTTTGAACATCGGCCACTTGCCTTGTGCTTCTTGCACCTTGTTTTCTCCGAACAAGTGATGACCCTGTTCCAAGACCTTTTGCACCCGTTCATCCGGCTGTACTTTGGACACCGCAATAAGCTGTACACTGCCCAAAGGGCGTCCTGCTGATTTTTCGGCCTTTTGAATTCGGGTTTTGATTTCTGAAAGAGACATAATGTCTTTTGCCGCCTGAAGTTAAATTGGTAAACCCAAAAATGAAAAAGCCACACAGAATAGGCATGTTTCAAGCCTAAACTACGAGAAACTTCACCAAACCCCTTGTTCGCTTAAAAACAACACGGTAGATGTTGGGTGAAAATTTCGAGAGGCAGTTAACAATGTGGGGTAAAATGTCCAATAAACTAGGTCTTTTGCTTGTCTTGGTACTTATTGCAGGCTGCGGTGGTTTGAACAGTGGCGGTTCTACCGGCAGCGGCGGTGGTTCTGGCAATAGTAGTGCTGGATCTGGTAACAGTAGCGCCGGAAAAGTTAAGAGCGCCAATGAGCCTAGGAATACAACATATAATCAGGCTAGAAGAAACCCGACCGCAAATAAACCGTTGGATATAAACGGTCTGCTTCATCCGGCCAATGACAATGCAGACATTCGCGTTAACAAATATCTGTGGAAATCTGCTCTGGAGACATTGGACTTCCTGCCGATCGAGGCAGCTGATCCGTTTTCAGGCGTCATTGTTATGGGCTGGGGCCGCGCACCTGGAGCCTCAACAGATTTCCGCGCTACGGTTCTGATACAAGACCCTGCTCTGGAAGCAGGATCCTTGAAAGTGGCCATGCAAAAACGCAATGGTCCTGCAAGCGCCGAAACCAACCGTCAGATAGAAGACGCTATTCTAACACATGCACGTCAATTGCGTATCAAGGGTGCAAAGCGGCGTTAAGCCCTTTTCGTTCCCATGAAACAAGGTTAAATCGATAACGCCAGGCCTATGGTCTGGCGTTAAACGTATAAGGGTAAATTTATGTCACGGTATAACGCACGGGTTGTTGAGCCAAAATGGCAAGAAGCCTGGGACAGCGCAGAAGTTTTCAAAGCAATACGCGATGAAGCGCGTGAAAAATATTATGTGCTGGAAATGTTTCCTTATCCATCGGGTCGCATCCATATGGGCCATGTGCGTAATTACACGATGGGCGATGTGGTGGCGCGGTATAAATCAGCGCGCGGCTTTAATGTGTTGCACCCGATGGGATGGGACGCATTCGGGATGCCAGCGGAAAATGCTGCGATGGAAAAAAAGGTACATCCGGGCGATTGGACATACCAGAATATTGCCGACATGCGGGCGCAATTAAAACCGATGGGCCTGTCGATTGACTGGTCTCGCGAGTTTGCTACATGTGACCCTGAATATTACGGTCAGCAACAGGCAATGTTTATTGATATGATGGGCAAGGATCTGGTTTACCGCAAAAATGCTGTGGTCAATTGGGATCCTGTGGACATGACCGTGCTGGCTAATGAGCAGGTAGAGGGCGGTCGCGGCTGGCGTTCCGGTGCTTTGGTGGAGCGCAAGGAACTGACGCAATGGTTCTTTAAAATATCCGAGTTTTCAGAAGAGCTGCTAGAGGCATTGGACGGCTTGACCGAATGGCCTGAAAAAGTCCGTACCATGCAAAAGAACTGGATTGGTAAAAGCCAGGGCCTGCAGTTTAATTTCAAAACCATCGGTGCCCCTGACGGGTTTGATGAGCTAGAGGTTTATACCACGCGCCCTGATACACTGTTCGGGGCAAGTTTTGCTGCGATCTCCAGTGATCATCCTTTGGCGAAAGCCCTTGAAAATAACCCTAAAATTGCTGCATTCAACGAGGAATGCCGCCAGTTGGGTACGACCGAGGAAGCCTTGGAAACGGCGGAAAAAAAGGGTTATGACACCGGCATAAAAGTGGCGCATCCGTTTGAAGCGGGTTGGGAGTTGCCGGTTTATATCGCCAACTTTGTTTTGATGGGCTATGGCACCGGCGCGATTTTCGGCTGCCCTGCGCATGACCAGCGCGATCTGGATTTTGCCCGTAAATACGATTTGGTTGTGACACCCGTTGTCTGTGATGAAGCGGTTGAGCCTGACAGCTTTACGATCGGCACCGAGGCCTATGTTGGGCCGGGCCGGATTATAAATTCGCGGTTTCTGGATGGTATGACCATCGAAGGCGCCAAGCTGGAAGTGAACAAACGCATAGCCGCGCTGGGTTTGGGCATGGCTAAAACCAATTACCGCCTGCGCGACTGGGGGGTTTCACGGCAACGTTATTGGGGTTGCCCGATCCCCGTTGTACATTGTGATGCTTGCGGTGTTGTGCCTGAAAAGAAAGAAAACCTGCCGATTGAACTGCCAAAAGATGTAAGCTTTGATCAGCCCGGCAATCCGCTGGATCGTCATCAGATATGGCGCAATTGCACTTGTCCCCAATGTGGCAAACCCGCATTGCGCGAAACCGATACGATGGACACGTTTGTAGACAGCTCGTGGTATTATGCACGTTTCACCAATCCGCGTGCAGACACGCCAACCGTGGCCGAAGATGTGGCCTATTGGATGAATGTGGATCAGTATATCGGCGGTATTGAACACGCGATTTTACATCTTTTATATTCACGGTTCTTTGCCCGCGCGATGAACCACACAGGGCATTTGCCAAAAGCGGCAACAGAGCCGTTCAATGCGCTGTTTACCCAAGGCATGGTGTGCCACGAGACCTATAAAGACCCTAACGGCAAATGGCTGACACCTGAGGATGTGAAACCCGTTGCAGGGGGATACGAAACAGATGATGGCCGGTCTGTGACGGTTGGCCCGTCTATCAAGATGTCGAAATCAAAGAAAAACGTTGTCGATCCCGATGATATTATTGATCAATACGGTGCCGATACTGCGCGTTGGTTTGTGATGTCGGACAGCCCGCCCGAACGGGATGTGGAATGGACTGCTGCCGGGGCGGATGCGGCGTGGAAACACCTGCAAAGGGTTTGGCGGATGGCAGACGAGATCAGCCAAAGCGATGATGTCGCGAAAGCCGACGCCAAACAGGTGCAAGCTTTGCAAAAAGCCATACACCACGCCATTGACGCTGTAACGAACGGCATTGAAGGCTTTGCTTTCAACAAATCCGTGGCGGCACTTTATCAGTTTACCAATACGCTGGCAAAATCAAAGGCCGACAAAGCCACCAAGGTTGAAGCGATGCAGGTAATGGCGCAGATGATGCAACCGATGACACCGCATTTGGCCGAAGAAATTTGGGCCGCCATGGGGGGAACGGGTCTGGTAGCGCAAGCCCCTTGGCCAAAGCTTGAACCTGCAATGCTGGTGGACGATACAGTGACGCTTCCGATCCAGATTAATGGCAAACGGCGCAGTGAAATCGAAGTTTCCGCCGATATTTCCAAGGAAGAGCTTGAAAAAATTGTCTTGTCGCACGACACTGTTCAGCGTGCATTGGATGGCAATGCGCCGAAAAAGCTGATCATTGTTCCGGGAAGAATAGTCAATGTTGTCATTTAACCGCCGTCGTATCCTAACTGCTTTTGCATCCAGCTCGGTTCTGGCGGGCTGTGGTTTTACACCAGTTTACAAAGATGGCAGTGCCGCTTCTGGCCTGTGGGGTAAAATTGATATCAAGCCGGGCAAAGGGCGCGAGTATTTCGAAATGCGCGAACGCTTCGTGGAACGTTTCGGAGTTGCTGAAAATTCACGCTACATTCTGACGTTTACATTTGTGGCCATTTCGGAAGGTTTGGCGGTATCCAAAACGGCGGAAATCACGCGTTATAATTTTGATGGTGTGTCTAATTTCAAAATCGCCGATGCTGCTAGTGGTGCAGTATTGCTTAGCGGTACTGTCAAATCGTCAACGGCTTATAGCGCAACCGCCAAAACCTATCCGACACGGGTGGCAGAACAAGATGCGCGCTCTCGTTTGGCGCAGGCCTTAGCAGATCAAATCGTGACACGAATTTCGTCAACCGCCAATTCGTGGGCCAAATGAAATTAGCTGGCGCAAAAGCGACGGCTTTTTTTGCAAACCCTGATAAATCCTGTGCCGGCCTTTTGATCTTTGGTATGGATGCTGAAAAGATCAACACGCGCCGTCAAGAGGTTACATATGCTTTGGCCGGTGCGGCAGCAATGGATGAGATGCGTTTGACGCGACTATCTGCGGGCGAGGTTCGCAAAGATCCGGCTTTGGTGTTGGACGCGCTGAAAGCACAAGGGTTTTTCCCGGGGCCGCGTGCGGTTGTGGTGGAGGGGGCCACTGATGGGTTAACGCCAGTACTAGCTGCGGCAGTGACGGAATGGGAACAGGGTGATGCTTATCTGATTGTCACGGCAGGATCGTTAAATGCCCGATCAAAACTGCGAAAACTGTTCGAGGCGCCGCAAAATTTTTACACCATCGGTATTTACGATGACCCGACACGGCCAGAGGAAGTTGAAAAAATACTAACGGATGCGGGGCTATCGCAGGTGTCATTGGATGCCAAAAAATATCTGATGGCTTTGGCCCGTGATATGGGTTTGGGGGATCTTAAGCAGGTGATCTCTAAATTGTCGCTTTATAAGCTGAAGGATAGCACACCCGTTGAGGTGGCCGATGTCGAAGCTTGTGCGCCCGCAACACTGGATGCGGATATTGATGATGTCTTGCATCTGGTGGCAGAGGCAAGAAGCAGTGAGGTGGTTACGACATTAGGCCGCCTTGCAGGGCAAGGGGTGAATGCAACCACGCTTTGCATCGGAATGACACGCCATTTTCGTATGTTGCATGCCGCTGCCAGTGATCCACAAGGCCCCGATGCAGGCTTTAGCCGTGCACGGCCGCCCGTGTTCGGGCCGCGCAAAGACCGCTTGGTACGTGAAGCCCGCGCCTGGGGAACGGCGCGGCTGGAAAAGGCCTTGCAAGAGTTAATAAATACGGATCTGATGTTGCGCTCATCCCGGCCCGTTCCTGCAATGGCAGTAGTTGAACGCGCGTTCATACGTCTTGCCATGATGCGCCCGAAATGAAGGAAAATACGATGTATAAAGTTTTAGGTACTGCTACAACGCGAGCTTTTCGGGTGCTTTGGATGATGGAAGAACTGGGGTTGGAGTATGAACATCTAGCCTTTCCCCCGCGTTCAAAAGAGATATTGGCGGCTAATCCATCGGGTAAAGTTCCCGCCCTTCTTGTGGAGGATGAAATCATTCTCGACAGCGCAGCAATTATACAATTTCTGGCCGATAAACACGGTGGTTTGACCTATGAGGCGGGCACGATCAAGCGCGGCCAACAGGATAGTTTCACCCAGTTTATCAATGACGAGTTGGATGCGCCTTTGTGGTGCGCGGCACGCAACACATTTATTTTGCCAAAAGATAAACGTGTGCCACAGATTAAAGATACATTAAAATGGGAGTTTTCCCGATCCATGAAAATTCTGGAAGGGCGCATGGGGGATAATGAATTTGTGATGGGCGATAAAATTACCGTTCCCGATATTATCCTGACCCACTGCTGTGTTTGGGCGCATGTTGCGGGCTTTGATATGCCAGAAGGGCCACTTCAGACCTATTTCAAGCGTATGATAAAACGTCCGGCTTATTTGCGTGCCTATGCATTACGCGGTTAAGAATTTTGCGGCAGATTTACCGGCTTGAACCCCTGTGGCCAGACAGGCCGTGATCAGATAACCGCCTGTGGGGGCCTCCCAGTCCAGCATTTCGCCGGCGCAAAATATGCCGGGCAATTGATGAAGCATAAGCTGATCCGTCAGAGCATCGCGCGAGATACCGCCTGCGGTGGATATGGCTTCGGCGATGGGGCGTGGGCCTGTGTGCGGGATTTGCAATGCTTTTGCGGTGGCGGCAATATTTTCGCGCGGCAAATTTTTTGCAAATTCGTTGAACAGGGCCACTTTTGCAGGATCAAGGCGCAGGGCTTTACGCAGAATTGTGCTGCGCGAAGCTTTGGCGGGCAGGTGGCTTATCCTGTTTTGAAGGGTTTCAAAATCTGTGTCGGGCAAAAGATCGACAACCAACAAAGCGCCATCGCGCATTTCGCGGCTGAGTGCATAAATCCCGCTGCCCTCGATCCCTTTGCCTGAGATGATAAATTCACCGCGCAGGGATCTGTCGCCTGCCGTGAGTTGCACGGTTTTCACAGGAGAGCCGAAATGCGGGTGCATGTGGTCAGACCAAGGCAGGGTAAACCCCATATTGGCGGGTTTGAACGGGGCAATGTCGATGCCCTTTTTGGCCAAAATATCCGCCCATGCCCCGTCCGACCCCAATTTAGGCCAGCTTGCCCCGCCAAGGGCCAGAACTGTTGCCTTGGGGCTTATGGTTTCAGGGCCATCGGGGGTATCAAAACCAAGGGCATTTTCATGCCACCCTGTCCAGCGCCAGCGGGTTTTGAACTGCACGCCTTTGTTTGCAAGGCGCAATAACCATGCACGCAACAAGGGCGATGCTTTCATTGCTTTGGGAAATACCCGTGCGGATGAGCCGGTGAAAATCTCTTGGCCTAAAGCGTGCGCCCATGTGCTGACATCCTTATTGCCAAACGCCTTCAGCATCGGCAACAACCAGCTTTGCGAGGGGCCGTAAGCATGGGTAAACTCTGCGAATGGTTCGTCTTTTGTTAGATTTAAACCTGATTTTCCCGCCATTAGAAACTTGCGTCCAAACGAAGGCTTTGCATCCACCACAAGAACTGAAAAACCGGCATCGGCCACGACTTCCGCTGCCATAAGGCCAGCGGGGCCTGAACCGATAACGCACAGGTCAGTCATTCAGATCAATCCAACACGCTTGCGAATGGCGTCTTCGCGCAGGCTGACCACCTGACCCAACCAATCGTCGGCATCGGAGCTGCACATCCAGACCAAGGCTTTGGCAACCCATTCAGGCGGGATATGCGTTTCCCAATCCAGTTGGCTGACAGGGTTCACACCGCTGTTTTTGATTGCCATCTGCATGTCTGTGGCTACAGTGCCGGGGGACAGAACCAAAGCGCGGATACCATTTTCGCGCTCTTCCTTGTCAAGGCAGGCATTCAGGTGATGCACCGCGGCCTTAGAGGTGCAATAGGCACTCCAGCCTTCCAATGCGTTGGTGCCGGCACCCGAACCGATGGTCAGGATGGTGCCGCCGGCTTTCATATGTGGCAGGGCTTCGTGCATCCCGTAATAGACACCGTTGACGTTAATATCGATCACCTTGGCCCAAGCCGGCGCATCAGAGCCGCGCAAATGCTCAATCGGTTCAAGCGCACCGGCATTGTTAATTAGGACATCCAAAGCACCAAAGGTAGCCACACAGGCTTCAACCGTGTCTTTTACTTGGGCGTGGTCTGATACATCACAGGTCAGGGCCTTTGCCCGCCCCCCGACCGCATTGATCTCATCCGCGATTTTCTGGATATCTGCGGCAGAGCGAGCTGCCAGCATGACCTTGGCTCCAAGGCGGGCAAACTCGCGGGCCGCTGCCGCGCCAATGCCGCGACTTGCCCCAGTGATTAGGACGGTTTTGTCTTGGATGGTCATAAGCATTCCCTTTGTTTCAAGCCTTAGGGATAAAATAGCGTCAGCACAAAAATTGCAATGGTTTTGTTTTGAAATGCAGGTTGTGCATAGGTTCAGAAGGGTTAGATTACGGGTGAATTTGAAAAGAGCGCGAAATGCCCAAGAAACCACAAGAAATCACCAAGAAATTATTGTCATTGGCGGCTAAGGCAGGGGCAGAAGCGGCAGATGTGATTTTTGTCGATGGCCAAAGCGTGTCGATCAATGTGCGCGAGGGTGCTTTGGAACATGCTGAGCGCTCTGAAGGGATTGATGTGGGCCTGCGGGTTTTAATCGGTAAGCGACAAGCCTGTGTTTCGGCCTCGGAGACCAGCGATTATACTTTGGAACAAATGGCGGCACGGGCTGTAGCAATGGCCAATGAAGCCCCCGAGGATGAAACTATCGGCTTGGCTGATCCCGATCAACTGGCGAAAAGCTGGGATGCGGAACGCTTGGAATTGGCAGATCACGCCGAAAAACCGTCCCCTGCCATGTTGCAGGAAACCGCGCAAGCGGCAGAAGCGGCGGCATTGGCGCTACGCGGTGTGACGAAAGCCCAAGCGGCAAGTGCGGGTTGGAGCGATACAGGTG
>CAZMMG010000043.1:0-11998 GCA_964567355.1 uncultured Neptunicoccus sp. | reverse complement strand
CGAACGAGAGATGTATTATTTTTTTTTTCAAGCAGAAGACGGGTTTCGATGTTCGCTTTAGTCTCGTGGGCTCGGAGATGAGTATAAGGGACAGGCTTAGTACCACAGGCCCTTTGGTCAATATAGCGATTGAGGACGGCAGTCGTTATGCACAACTTTCCGATGTTGCAAAAGGCATTTTAAGTGTCGCAATGATTCTCGGGCGGCTGGAAACCGTGGCGGTGATTGCGCTGTTTAACCCAAATTACTGGCGTTAAGGACACAGTTTTCGCAAAAAAATCAAAAAATAGACGGGTTTGCTATGGATAATATTAAATCCGCCTCTAATATTACCCGCATAAAAAGAAACTGCCCTGCGCAAATGCGGGCCAATAATGAAAGCTTAAAAAATGGCTGCCGACAAAGCTAACTTGCAGGATGCATTCCTGAATAATGTTCGCAAGGAAAAAAACTCTGTAACTGTCTTTTTGATCAATGGTGTTAAATTGCAAGGTGTGATCACCTGGTTTGACAATTTTTGCATATTGCTGCGCCGTGACGGCCAATCGCAACTGGTTTATAAACATGCGGTTTCTACCATCATGCCGGCGCAAGCCGTTGTTTTATATGATGGAGACGGGGCATAGACGGCTCTGCTACACGCGTCAGCGTTCTACATCCCGATATTTGGAACACCGGTCATAGCCGCTCGGCGCAACATGCGTTGAACGAGGCGGTTTCGCTTGCGCTTGCAATGAATTTGGAGGTGGCGCATCAACTGGTTGTGCCGTTGAAAAAACCGCAAGCGGGGCTTTTGTTTGGTAAGGGCAAGCTGGAAGAGCTGGACACGATATTTACGGCCAAGGACATCGAACTGGTCATTATCGATGGACCGGTGACGCCTATACAACAGCGCAATCTGGAAAAGAAATGGGGGGTGAAAATCCTGGATCGCACCGGCTTGATTCTGGAAATTTTCGGAGACCGGGCCGCCACCCGTGAAGGGGTTTTGCAGGTTGATCTGGCAGCGCTTTCCTATCAAAAAACCCGCCTTGTTCGAAGCTGGACACATCTGGAGCGCCAGCGCGGCGGTCTAAGCTTTGTCGGCGGCGCAGGTGAAAGCCAACTTGAAGCAGACAGACGCGCTATTGACGACGCGATTGTGCGTTTGAAACGCCAGCTTGCAAAAGTGGTGAAAACCCGTGCGCTACACCGCAGCGCACGCAAAAAAATACCTTATCCTATTGTAGCACTGGTCGGCTATACCAATGCGGGTAAATCGACTATTTTCAACCACATAACCGGTGCATCTGTAATGGCAAAAGATATGCTTTTTGCCACGCTCGACCCTACCATGCGGTCGGTTGTATTGGCCTCCGGTCGCGAGATTATCCTATCCGATACAGTCGGGTTTATCTCGGATCTGCCAACCGAACTGGTGGCTGCATTCCGTGCCACCCTGGAAGAGGTGCTGGATGCGGATCTGATCTTGCATGTGCGCGATATTGCCCATCCCGAAACAGAAGAACAATCGCATGATGTGATGGATATTCTAAGCAAGCTGGGGATCGGGGAAGCGGCTCAACTGGGTATTGTTGAGGTCTGGAACAAGGTAGATTTGATGGATGCGGATAAATCCGCGCCGCTTGTCACCATTGCTAACAGGAATGACAAAATCGTGGCAACCTCGGCGATAACGGGGCAGGGTATCGCCGAGTTGCTAGATATCATCGAGCTGAATTTGGTCGAGCCGACCCTGACCGAAAAGGTAAAGCTGGCTTTTTCCGAAGGTAAGCGGCGCGCATGGTTATTCGATCACAATGTGGTGGATCAAGAAAAGCAGATTGACATCGGTTTTGAAGTCACCGTCACATGGACGGCCAAGCTGGCGGCACAGTTTCAGAAAGTCTGACCTTACGGGGCGGGTTGAAGCATTGTCACCCCAACGCTGCCGCCGCGCGCCAGTTTAGGGTCAAGCGACATCGGGATATATTCACCACTTCGCCAATGTTGCGCTAGATCATCATAATGGCGCGAAAACGGGTGGCCTGATTGTCCGGTGGAAATAATAAAGAGCGAACTGTCGGGGTCGGAGAAATCCACCACTTGGCGGTAGCCTGCAGCATGGACATTGGCATAAGGCTCTTTCCCATCACCCGAAGTGCGGCCCCGGTTCAGTGTGTTATCGCCGCCTGATGTTGCTTGGTGGATGTTGGTAAGCCAGCTTAAAAGTGGAATTTTTCCCAAAACCTCATGGTCTTGATGGGCCTGATGCGCTTGTCCCCACCGCCAGCCTTTAATGTTGGGCCCATATGTTTCGGTAAGCTCCAACAGCGCGTCATCCAGAGCCATGCGCGCGATATCGGTGCAGGTCTCTTTGGGGGTAGAGGGACGAATATCGCACCACCGGGCGGCCCCGCCTATGTCGCGGTAAACCCGCTCGATGAAGATGGGGTCAGGGCGGGGGAATTTATCAATCAGCGGCCCCAGTTCATCGGCGGCAAGGCGGTGTTGCAAATGGCGCATCCAAGCGGCGTAAATCAGTGGTTCCGGCAGGTGCTGATCCATGTCGCCGTTCCATTTTGCCAAAAGATCAAGTGCGGTTTGTTCGCGCTTTTCATTGGTGCCGGTGGCGGCATCCTTTGATGTAAACCACAGCTCGCGGGCAATCAGCGGCAATATTGATCGCGCGGTATAAGAAATAGTATCGGTCTGCGCATCGATAAAGCTTTCGCGGGTGTGTGCAATGCGTGCGTTCAAAAGCTTGGTCAGTCGGTTAATACGCTGCGTATCACCCCATAAATAGCTCAGATGATTTGGAAAAGGTGCATTGGTAAGTTTATTGTTGGTATTGGCAACAAGGCCGCTTGCGGGATTTCTGACATACGGGTTGACGCTGTAATCGAAATAGCCGTCCCAGCGATTTCGCGCCAACCAGCCCTGCGACGGAATACGGCCCTTACTGGCATGCCCGGGTTTGCGTTTGGGCATCCGTCCGACGGTTTGCAGGGCAATGCCGTGTTTATCGGCCAGAATCAGATTTTGTGACGGGGCGATGTAATCACGTGCCGCTTTACGGGCCTGAAATATCGATTTTGCATGCATCAGATTTATTGCCGCCGTCATCGAGGTGTCCTTGGTCTCCAAAGCGGCCCAGCGCAGCGATGTGACATATCCGGGCGGGGTAATCGTACCCAGCGCGTATAGCTTGGCGGGCATAACCGGGCCGTTTTGGGTGTAGCGCAGCTTGATGGTTTGGCTTTCACCGTCTTTCACGGCGATAATCACATTTTTTGTTTTGAACGGCTCATAGCCCTCGGGGGTCAGATATTCGTCAGGATTGTCGGGGTTGAGCTTTTCGATATAGATATCGAGATTGTCCATATAGGAACTTGTCACCCCCCACGCCAGATCGTTGGAACGGCCAGATAAAATCACCGGAATACCGGGAATGGTGGCCCCGATGACGCCGCCATCCTGAAATTCAAGCCGCGCCAGCATCCAGATTGACGGGGCGGTCAGGCCAAGATGCGGATCATTGGCCAACAAAGGTGCTTTGGCCGCCGCGCGCTTGGATGCGGCAGCCCAGGCATTTGATGCCCCGGCCATATTCTCTGGACGTATAGGGTCAAGTGGATCAACGCTGTTTTGGGCGTATTGCATGTTCAATTTGATGTTCGGAAAAATCTGGGCAAATTCGGGTAAACTAATCGAGCCATCACCCGGCGCATCGGGCATGATGTCTTTAACCAAATCGGCCCCCAGCGCCAAAGAAACCTGTGCGCGCAGCACTTCATTGCGCAGGTTGCTGTCCAGTTTCAGGGCCATCAAGCGGACGATTGCCAGACTATCGGCAGGCAGCCACGGGGCAATCTGGTTTGAAAACAGAAAAAGCTCCGGTGCGCCGCGCCCCAAAGCCTGCTTGTTTACCGTACGCAACCATGCATTGACCCCGTCGGCATAGGCGGTCAATGCTATTTTGGTCTCGTCGCTTTGGTACTTGTAAGTCCCTTGTGCAAGTCCGTATAGGTCAAGGCGGCGGATAAACTCGTCGATATCAGCGGTGCGTTCACCAAAAATTTCCGACAAACGCCCTTGGGCCGTGCGCCTGAGCATGGTCATTTGCCACAAACGATCCTGGGCATGGGCAAAGCCAAGGCCGAAATAGACATCACGGTCGGTTTTGGCAAAAATATGGGGCACATCATGGGCGTCGCGCACGATCTCAACTGGTGCCGTGATCCCGGCGATAGCATAGGTTGCATTATAGTCGGGCAAAGAACGCGCGGCAAGATAATAGGCCAAAACCCCGAGAGTAATAGCCAAGATAAACATGGCCGTGAAGCCACGCAACAACCAGCGAAACAAAAAAGCCAAATCCACCTCCGAAACCCGTTTCGAAATCCTAACAGCCCGCAGCATGCGGGGCAATAGAAGCAATAAGGCTAAATTTGCAAAATTCGGCCTTCAAACGGCCCCCATTTTACAGTAGTGCAGGGGCAACATTATATGAGGCCATCCATGACCATCACATTCGATCCCAAACGCCCGCTTAAAATAGCACCGTCTATTCTGTCCGCTGATTTTGCCCGTTTGGGTCAGGAAATCAAGGACGTGGAAGCAATGGGGGCCGACTGGATCCATGTGGATCCGATGGACGGTCATTTTGTCCCCAACCTGACCATTGGCCCCAATGTGGTCGCTGCCATTCGTCCACATGTGAAAACCGTGATGGATGTGCATCTTATGATTGCGCCCGCCGATCCCTATCTTGAAGCCTTTGCCAAGGCGGGCAGCGATATACTGACGGTACATGCAGAAGCCAGCCCGCATCTGGACCGCAGTTTGCAGGCGATACGCTCATATGGTTGCAAGGCGGGGGTGGCGCTGAATATCACCACGCCTTTGTCGGTGCTTGAATATTGTCTGGACAAGATCGATATAATTTTGGTGATGACGATCAATCCGGGTTTTGGCGGTCAAAAATTCAACCACGAGGTTGTCGCCAAGGTTGCTGCTGCACGAAAAATGATTGCGGATCGTCCGATTTGGCTAGAGGTCGATGGTGGCGTATCCCCCGAAACAGCCCCGTTATGCTGGAACGCGGGTGCGGATGTTCACGTGGCCGGATCAGCCGTATTCAAAGGCGGCACACCTGCGGATTACAAGCGCAATATCGCAGCCATGCGGGCCGCTTGCAAAGATTGAATAGCGCTATAAAACCGCTATTCAATCCATTGTTATTACGAATATTACCGAACGAATATTACCGAACGATGCGGTTGTATTTAGATCCCTCAAGCGAGGCGCCAACCAACAGTCCGGCCTGTCCAAATACAATCCCGTAAACCCCGTCGTGCATCGTATTTGTATCAAGTCCGGCGGCATCTGCAGAGCCGATCAATGTGTATTCAAGATCCGCCCCCAAGGTCCAGCCAGAACGCGAACGGAATTTCTGCAAGGAATGGTCATCCATGAAGAACAGGGCTTGTGCGATTTGCTGAATGCCGATTTGCAGGCCGAAAGAGCCGGCAACAACGGAATAATAATCAACCGGGGCCGAGCCGACCAAAAGTGAGCCTTCACCGTAAGACGCCCCGACAACGAAACCGCCTTTGGTGATTTTCGGCATCACCAACATGCCTACTGCTGTGTCTACCAACGATTGCGTAAAGGGAACTTCCTGTTCCATTTGGCGAATTGCCGCTTCGACATTGGCATCGATTTTAAAACGTTTGCGACTTCCTGTGCCGCCTGCGCATGCTGTGGTCAAAGACGCACCTGCTGTTGCGATAACCCCCCGTCGGGTCCAATTGGTCATGTTGTATGCTCCTGTAGTAGTCTGATCCATACGGTCTAAGGCCGCGTGTCGCTGCCTATTTTACGCTATATTTTGTATGTTGTCATTATATTACTACGACATAGGCGTGATTTTGCTGGTAAAAAGCGGTCTTAAACCTGCCCGGTCAGTTTTTCGGCCACTTCACGGGCATAATAGGTCAAAACACCCGCACAACCGGCGCGTTTGAATGCCAGAAGGCTTTCCAAAATGATCTTGTCGCGGTCAACCCAACCATTGGCCGCAGCCGCTTCTATCATCGCATATTCGCCACTGACCTGATAGGCAAATGTCGGCACGTTGAACTCGGTGTTGACCCGCTGGCAAATGTCCAGATAGGGTTGCCCCGGTTTGACCATGACCATATCAGCACCTTCATTCAGATCGCGCGCGATCATGCGCATCGCCTCATCCGAATTACCCGCATCCATTTGGTAGCTGTGCTTGCCGCCGATCAATGCCCCCGTCGCCCCGACCGCATCGCGAAACGGGCCGTAAAAGGCAGAGGCGAATTTGGCGGAATAGGCCATGATGGCGACTTGCGAAAAGTCGTTTTGTTCCAGCGCACGGCGAATAATGCCGATGCGCCCGTCCATCATGTCGGACGGGCCAAGGATATCAGCCCCGGCCTCGGCATGGGTCAATGCTTGGCGTTCCAGTACCAGAAGTGTTTCGTCATTCAGAACCTCGCCGTCTTTGACTATCCCGTCGTGACCGTCCGAGTTGTAAGGATCAAGCGCCACATCCAGCATGATGCCAATATCGGGTACGGCAGCCTTGATGGCGCGGGTCGCCCTATTGACCAGATTGTCGGGATTGAACGCCTCTTCAGCCGAAGGGGTTTTCAGATCGGCCGGCGTGTAGGGGAAAAGTGCAATGACGGGTATGCCCAAATTGGCCGCGTCATTGGCGGCCAGAACCGCGCGATCAATGGTTAGACGTTCGACACCTGGCATCGAAGATACCTGTTCGGATGCGTCATCACCTTCCATTACGAAAATAGGCCAGATAAAATCCGCCGGCGTCAGGATGTTTTCACGCACCAGTTCGCGCATCCAGTCGGTGCGGCGCAAACGGCGCGGGCGATTGGCGGGAAAAGGGGCTGATATATATGTCATTTATTTGGATCCTATAAGGTTCTTGCCGTCGAATTGCCTAAATTTTGGAGCAACTTCAAGGAAAAATGCTTCTCCTTTGTTGGAATCACGGAAAAACCTCCGTATTAAGGGCAAATATGACTGTAGGGACTAGATGTGTACGCTGATATTTTAATGACAAACAGCATGGTTGACCCGTGGTACTGGCTGCTTGTCGCCATTTTATGGATCCGCGCCATTCAGTGGACGCTTGGCATTCCAAACGATGTTATGCGGGCAGCCCAAAACGGTGATGTACAAGCACGCAAAGATGCATTGTCCTTGATGGATATGCATATTCGCAGTGTTACCCGCGATTTCCATCATTTCGGGGTGGTCTTGGTGTTGATGACTTGCTTTGTGCTTGCGTCTTTTGCAACCTTGGGATTCTGGAATGATGTTACCATGTTGCAAGGCGTCTTTCTGATCACTTTTCCGATGGTACTAATAGGTGGAATGGATATCAGGCTGGCGATGAGATTGCAAAAACAGCCCGTTGATTGGAACGGCCTTTGCCGGATATACCGCAGGCAACGCTGGTTTAAACTTGTCCTTGCCCTGTTGTTCCTGATGACCTCAATGCTGTGGGCCGTATTTCTGGAAATTCGTCCCTTGCTGGAACAGCTTTAAGCGGTTGAACTGTCCTCACAGCTCAGGTAATTCCGCCCCATGACCGAGCAGCCTCATAACCCGAACCTGATAACCGTTGGCGGTGCGCCGGAAGGCTTTGATGCGCGGCTTATGGCTGAGCATTTAGCCAAATCAGGCGCACCGGTGATCCACATTGCCCGCGATGACACCCGGTTGGCCGAAACCAGTACCGCCTTGCAGTTTTTCGCGCCCGATGTGCCGGTGTTCACATTCCCCGCGTGGGATTGTCTGCCTTATGATCGGGTCTCGCCCAATGCGGATATATCCGCCACCCGGATGGCAACGCTGGCAATGTTGTCGGCAGGGTTTTCGCGCCCTTTTATAGTGCTCACTACCGTGGCGGCAGTGACCCAGAGGGTGCCTGCGCGCCAAATCATGGCGCAATCCAGTTTTACCGCCACAGTCGGCAAGCAGATCGATGAAAAAGAGTTGCGCGGTTTTTTTGCCCGCATGGGCTTTACCCAAGCCCCGACGGTGATGGAACCGGGAG
Source organism: uncultured Neptunicoccus sp. (assembly GCA_964567355.1). Classification (GTDB taxonomy): domain Bacteria; phylum Pseudomonadota; class Alphaproteobacteria; order Rhodobacterales; family Rhodobacteraceae; genus Amylibacter. The sequence continues at coordinate 3,903 of CAZMMG010000043.1, read as the reverse complement.
ATTACGCTATTCGCGGCGGCTTGATCGACGTATTCCCCCCCGGCGACAGCGGCCCTGTGCGTCTTGATCTGTTTGGTGATGTGCTGGACGGGGCGCGCCGCTTTGATCCTGAATCCCAACGCACAGTTGAAAAACTGACCCGGGTCGAGCTGGCCCCTGTATCCGAAGTGATAATGGATGCGGAGTCTATCCAGCGGTTTCGCAGCAATTACCGGCATCAGTTCGGGGCTGCTGGCACTGATGACCCGCTTTATGAAAGCGTCAGTGCGGGGCGCAAATATCAGGGCGTGGAACATTGGACACCGTATTTCCATACGCATTTGGAAACCTTGTTCGATTACATCCCCGATGCTGCCATATTTATGGATGATCGCACCACACAAGCGCGACTGGCCCGCTGGGATGCTATTGCAGATCAGTATGATGCACGGTTGCAGGCTTTGACTAACAAATCGCGGATGGACAGTGTTTATAAGCCTTGTCCACCTGAATTATTGTACTTGGACGATGCGGCATTTGAAGCGGCAACCAATGGGTACAAATTGCGCCAACTGATACCGCTGCCGCAAAGCACTGGTGCATATGTGATCGATGCAGGCGGGCGCATCGGGCGTAATTTCGCGCCCGAGCGACAGCAGGAACAGACCAGCCTGTTCGGGGCCTTGGCCGATCATATCCGCGACAGGCGCGAAACAGGTCATGTGCTGATCGCCTCGTTCTCCAAGGGCGCACGCGAACGCCTGACCGGGCTATTGCAGGATCACGACACGCTTGGGGCTGAAAATATCGGCAATTGGTCGGATATAAAGGCCGATAAGGGCGGCTTGTCGCTGGCGGTCTGGCCGTTGGAACACGGCTTTGAGGCCAAGGGGCTGACGGTTATTTCCGAACAGGACGTGTTGGGGGATCGCCTGATCCGTAGCGGGCGACGCAAGCGTAAGGCGGAAAACTTTCTGACCGAAGCCACCAGCCTGACACCTGGCGATCTGGTGGTGCATCTTGATCACGGGGTTGGGCGGTATCGCGGGCTAGAGACCGTGACGGCGGCGGGTGCGCCGCATGATTGTATCTTGCTGGAATACGCCAACAATGACCGCTTGTTCATCCCAGTGGAAAACATTGAACTTCTATCGCGTTACGGCCATGAGGAGGGTCTGCTTGACCGCCTAGGTGGTGGTGCGTGGCAGGCCAAAAAGGCCAAGCTGAAAGAACGCATCCGCGAGATCGCCGACAAGCTTATTCGCATAGCCGCCGAGCGCATGCTGCGCAAAGGCGAGGTGATGCAGCCGCCTGTTGATCATTGGGAAAGTTTCTGTGCGCGCTTCCCCTATAGTGAAACCGATGATCAGTTGAACGCTATCGAGGACGTGCTGGATGACATGGCCTCGGGCCGCCCGATGGACAGGCTTGTGTGCGGCGATGTCGGCTTTGGCAAAACCGAGGTGGCGCTGCGTGCAGCCTTTGTAGCAGCGTCTGCTGGCATGCAGGTGGCGGTGATTGCGCCGACAACGCTTTTGGCGCGTCAGCACGCGAAATCCTTTACCGAGCGGTTTCGTAACACCGGCATTCGGGTGCAGCAATTGTCGCGCTTTGTTACTGCCAAACAGGCCGCTTTGACCAAACAGGCGATGGCGGATGGCGCGGTGGAAATCGTTGTCGGCACCCACGCGCTGCTGGCGAAAAACATCAAGTTCAACAATCTGGGGCTTTTGGTGATCGACGAAGAACAGCATTTCGGGGTCAATCACAAGGAACGCCTGAAACAGTTGCGATCAGACGTGCATGTGCTGACCCTGACCGCCACACCGATCCCGCGCACCTTGCAAATGTCCTTGTCCGGTGTGCGCGAGCTTAGCCTTATCGGTACGCCGCCCGTCGACCGCTTGGCCATTCGAACATATGTGTCCGAATTTGACAGTGTCACCATCCGCGAGGCGCTGTTGCGCGAACATTACCGTGGCGGGCAAAGTTTCTATGTGGTGCCACGGATCAAAGACCTGCCGGACATTGAGCAGTTCTTGAAAGATCAACTGCCCGAGCTGACTTATGTGGTGGCCAACGGCCAGATGGCAGCGGGCGAATTGGACGACCGCATGAATGCGTTTTACGATGGTAAATACGATGTGCTGCTGGCGACCACGATTGTTGAAAGCGGTCTGGATATTCCCACCGCCAACACCATGATCATCCACCGCGCCGATATGTTCGGCCTGTCGCAGCTTTACCAGATCAGGGGGCGGGTAGGGCGCTCCAAAACCCGCGCCTACGCGTATCTGACCACCAGACCGCGCCAACGCCTGACCAAAACCGCGCAAAAACGTCTGCGGGTTCTTGGATCACTGGACAGTCTGGGGGCTGGGTTCATGCTGGCAAGCCAAGACATGGATATTCGCGGCGCAGGCAATCTGTTGGGCGATGAACAATCGGGCCATGTCCGCGAGGTCGGCTTTGAGCTGTATCAAGAAATGCTGGAAGAGGCTATCGCCAAGATGAAGGCGGGCGAAATGGAGGGGCTGACGGATGCGGATGCGCATTGGTCGCCGCAGATCAATCTCGGCGTGCCGGTGCTGATCCCGGCCGATTATGTCACCGATCTCGATGTGCGCCTTGGGCTTTACCGCCGCCTGTCGAGCCTTGCTAAAAAGGTTGAACTGGAAGGCTTTGCCGCAGAATTGATCGACCGCTTCGGTAAACTCCCCGACGAGGTCAACATGCTGCTGCGTATCGTACGCATCAAGGGCATGTGCCGTGCTGCGGGCATTGCCAAGCTGGACGGCGGGCCGAAGGGCGTGGTGCTGCAATTTCACAACAATAAATTTGCCCGCCCCGAAGCTTTGGTAGCGTTCTTGCACGACCAGCGTGGCACCGCCAAGGTCAAAGACAATAAAATCGTGGTGCGCCGCGACTGGATGAATGATGACAAAAAAGTCAAAGGGGCGTATATTATAGCGCGGGATTTGGCGGTGTTGGCAAAGGGTAAATAAACAAATGTCCCAGTTGGGACAGGGGGGTATGCCATGATATTGTTTATAATATTAGGTTAATAGTGTAAAACTACCAAATGACTGCTTTGATGCTGATAAAGTCAGCAAGCGTAGAGTGGGCTTCAGCCCACGCGTCGCAAGGCTTACACCAAACACAAAGGGCGGTTAGATAAATCGAAACCCGCCCGTGACCTATTTGGATTTAAAGGGGTTGATGAAAAATAGCTGCGATTACCGAAAAACAGTGCTAAATTAAAAGACAGTTGCTACGGGTTATTAAAACGCTTTCCGCGCAGCAAGCGCTGCCGTGATTGTGCCGTCGTCGAGATAATCCAGCTCGCCGCCAACGGGGACGCCTTGGGCCAGCAGGCTTAGGTCTACTTCCATATCTTCCAACTGATCGGCGATGTAATGTGCCGTTGTCTGGCCGTCTACGGTGGCGTTTAAGGCCAGCACAACTTCTGTTGCGTTTTCATCCCTGACCCGCGTCACCAATAGCGGAATGCGCAGTTCTTCCGGCCCGACACCGTCAAGGGCCGAAAGGCAACCGCCCAGCACATGATAGCGGCCCTTAAAGGCGGCGGCGCGTTCCATCGCCCAAAGGTCTGCGACATCTTCGACCACGCATATTTGCCCGTTTTGGCGTTTGCCATTGCTGCATATTTCGCACAAATCCTGCGTGCCGATATTGCCGCAAAGTGTGCATTCGCGGGCAGTTTGGGCGACGTTGAACAGCGCATCCGCCAACGGGTTCAGCAGGATCGAGCGCTTCTTGTTCAGATGCAGCACCGCACGGCGTGCAGAACGTGGCCCCACCCCCGGCCACTTGGCCAGACTCGCCAACAGACAGCCTCCGCAACATTCTGTACGGCCCCCCTTCCCCCCCCCCAACCCACGTTTGTCCCCCCCGCAGTGGGCC
>CAZMMG010000042.1:0-12137 GCA_964567355.1 uncultured Neptunicoccus sp. | reverse complement strand
CGGAAAAATCGACAAAAGCATCGACGAATTTCTCAAACGATAAAGCTTGACCAGGACATTCGCGGGCGGCCGTGTCGCGCGATGGTTAGGACTTGGCAACCGCGCCGAGCTGCGCCGGGGCCATGGACATCGGCCCGGTGCTCTTCAGCGCATATTCCAGCGCAATGCCCGCCCGCCCCAACAGGCTACCGGCCCGCTGGTTCAGGGTCTTGGCACCCTCGACCTTGAAAATACAGCGCAGTTGCAAATGGTCTTGCAGGTTCTCGCCCACGCCCGCACTTTCGTGCAGCACTTCAACCCCGTGTTCAGCCAAAACCGCCGCCGGCCCAACCCCCGAGACTTGCAACAAATGCGGGCTGCCGATGGCCCCTGCCGACAACACAACCTCGCCGCTTGCACGCGCAATCCGCGACACACCAGCCTTTTCAAACTGCACCCCAACCGCGCGTTTGCCTTCAAACACAATCCGCTCGGCATGGGCCTGCGTTACAATCGTCAAATTGGCGCGTTTCTGTACAGGCTTCAAAAACGCCTTACGGGTGTTCCAGCGAAATCCCGATTTCTGGTTGACCTGAAAGTAGTTCACCCCTTCATTGTCGCCAGTATTGAAATCTTTGGTCTTTGGAATGCCCGCCTGCTGGCAGGCATCGGCAAAATCGTCCAGTATCTGCCAAGACAGGCGCTGTTCTTCCACCCGCCATTCACCACCTTCCCCGTGCAAATCACTGTCGCCCTGATAATGATCCTCGGACTTCAGAAAATACGGCAGCACATCATCCCAGCCCCAGCCCGCATTGCCCATTTGACGCCAACCGTCATAATCGCGGGCCTGACCGCGCAGGTACAACATGCCGTTAATGGATGAACAGCCGCCCAGCAATTTGCCGCGCGGATACATCAAAGAGCGCCCGTTCAGGCCTGCCTCGGCTTCGGTGTTGAACATCCAGTCGGTGCGCGGATTGCCGATGCAATACAGGTACCCCACAGGAATATGCACCCAGATATAATTGTCGCTTTTGCCCGCCTCCAACAGTAAAACACGGGTCTTCGGATTTTCCGAAAGACGCGCCGCCAAAACCGAACCGGCCGAGCCTGCGCCGACCACGATATAATCAAATGTGCCATATAATTCTGCCATACCGCACTATTTGACGGCAAGCGCCATAGATCAAGCCCCATTACGAATTTATTGCCAAGCCCTTGCGAAAGCCACAAAAGTATATCACTAAGCTAGTAACATTCAGACCTATTAGGATACCCGACCATGGCAGACGGCAACTTGGACTTAAACGCAACACCCACACACGAAATATCGGTGCGCGATACCTTTGGGATCGACAGCGATATGACCGTTAAGGGCTTTACTGACGGCTCTGATCGGGTACCGGCCATCGACAGCACCTACCAGTTCGACCACGACACCACGCTGGCGATATTGGCGGGCTTTTCCCATAACCGCCGGGTAATGCTGCAAGGCTATCACGGCACCGGTAAATCCACCCATATCGAACAGGTCGCGGCGCGGCTGAACTGGCCTTGTGTGCGGGTCAATCTGGACAGCCACATCAGCCGTATCGATCTGATCGGCAAGGATGCGATCAAACTGCGTGACGGCAAGCAGGTCACCGAGTTTCAGGAAGGCATCCTGCCATGGGCGTTGCGCAATCCGACCGCGATTGTGTTCGACGAATACGATGCGGGCCGCGCCGATGTGATGTTCGTGATCCAGCGCGTGTTGGAAGTGGACGGCAAACTGACCCTGCTTGACCAGAACAAGGTGATCACCCCACACCCGTATTTCCGCCTGTTCGCCACCTCGAACACCGTCGGGCTTGGCGATACCACCGGTCTTTACCACGGCACCCAACAGATCAATCAGGGCCAGATGGATCGCTGGTCTATCGTCAGCACGCTGAACTACCTAAGCCATGACGCCGAAGTGAACATTGTCGCGGCCAAAAACCCCGGCACTGATCGCAAAATCATCGAGCACATGGTGACGGTCGCCAATCTGTCGCGTAATGCGTTCATGAACGGCGATATTTCCACCGTGATGTCGCCGCGCACAGTGATCACATGGGCGCAGAACGCGGATATTTTCAAAAGCATCGGCTTTGCCTTCCGCCTGACCTTCCTGAATAAATGCGACGAGCTGGAACGCGAAACCATTGCCGAGTTCTATCAGCGTTGTTTCGATGAAGAACTGCCGGAATCGGCGGCCAGTGTAAGCTTGGGCTGATGACTAAACCCACCGACAACCCTGCCGAACCTTTCAAAAAGGCATTGACCGAGGCCACCCGCGCCATCGCCAATGATGCCGAGTTGAACGTGGCATTTTCGGTGGACCCCCCCGGCGTCAACAACGAGGTGATGCGCCTGCCGCAAGTCAGCCGCCGGATGACGCTGGACGAAGTTTTGCTGGCCCGCGGCACCGCGGACGCCTATGCGCTGAACAAGCGTTTTCATAACGAGGCCACGCATAACCGCTATATGCCCGAAGGCGCCGATGCCCGCGAGATTTACGACATCATGGCCACCGCACGCTGCGAAGCGGTGGGCGCACGCGCGATGCCGGGGACGGCGGGCAATATCGACGCCAAGATGGAAGCGGATGCGCTAAAACTGGGCTATGATCAGGTCACATCGTTCAAAGAAGTTCCAATGCCGACCGCGCTTGGATACTACCTGCGCCACATGGCCACGGGCCGCGACATGCCGCCTGCGGTGAATAACGCGATGGCGCAGTGGCAAGGACAATTTGAAGAGCGTTCCGGCGACACGTTTAAAGGTCTGGATCAAGCGATAAGCGATCAGGCCAGCTTCGCCAAATTCGCCCGCCAGTTAATCAAGGATCTGGGTTACGGCGACCAGTTGGGCGACGACCCTGACGAGTTGGGTGAAGATAATGACGACAATGCCGAGCAAGAAGATCAGGACTATGATGAAGACACGCCCGACAGCGATGCGGGTGATCAGGACGAACAGTCGGAAGAATTTGACGACCAACAGGATCAACAGCAATCCGCCGACCAGCAACAATCGCAGGTCTCAATGGATGACCGCGACGACATGGACGGCGCCGAAGAGGTCGACGCCCCCGAAGGCGAAGCCCCTTTAGAGCCGCCGACCCCGCCTGCCATTTCCGATGCGGATCCGAATTACAAAGTGTTCACCACCGAATACGACGAAGAAGAACCCGCCGAAGAACTGGCTGAACCGGCCGAACTGGAACGCTTGCGGGCTTATCTGGATCAACAGCTGGAACCCTTGAAAGGCGCGGTTTCACGCCTAGCCAACAAATTGCAACGCCGTCTGCAAGCCCAGCAAAACCGCTCTTGGCAGTTCGATATGGAAGAGGGCATGCTGGACGCTGGTCGTCTGGCACGCGTGATAGCCAACCCGACAACGCCGCTGTCGTTCAAGGTTGAAAACGATACCGAATTTCGCGATACCGTGGTCACAATCCTGATCGACAACTCCGGCTCGATGCGTGGCCGCCCGATATCGATCGCCGCCGTCTGTGCCGATGTGATGGCCCGTACATTGGAACGCTGTCAGGTAAAATGCGAGATCTTGGGCTTTACCACCCGGGCCTGGAAAGGCGGCAAATCGCGCGAACAATGGCTGAACGAGGGCCGCCCTGTGGAGCCGGGCCGCCTTAATGATCTGCGCCACATCATCTATAAATCCGCCGATGCACCTTGGCGCCGTGCGCGGCCCAATTTGGGGCTGATGATGAAAGAGGGCTTGTTGAAAGAAAACATCGACGGCGAGGCCCTTGAATGGGCGCATCGGCGCATGGTCAGTCGTCCCGAACAGCGGCGCATTTTGCTGGTGATCTCGGACGGCGCACCGGTCGATGACAGCACGCTTTCGGTAAACTCGGCCAGCTATCTGGAAAAACACCTGCGCGATGTGATTGCGATGGTCGAGAAACGTAAAATGGTCGAACTGATCGCCATCGGCATCGGCCATGACGTGACCCGTTATTATGAACGCGCCGTCACGATAACCGACGCCGAACAACTGGCCGGTGCGATCACCGAACAGCTTGCCGATCTGTTCGACAATGACCCACGTGCAGGCAAACGCAAAACCCTGAAACGGGCTGGCTGATGTTCCAGTCATTTGATAGCGCATCCACACCCGATACTGGTGCGGCACGCCTGAAACAATTGCGCGGTGAATTGACCAAAGAACATTTGGGCGGCTACCTTATTCCGCGTGCCGACGCGCACCAAGGCGAATATGTCACCGAGCGCGACATGCGGCTGGCATGGCTGACCGGCTTTACCGGCTCGGCGGGGTTTTGTGCGGTTCTATCCGATCAAGCGGGTGTTTTCATTGACGGGCGTTACACTTTGCAAGTCCGTGACCAGATTGATCTGAACTGTTTCACCCCCGTCCCGTGGCCCGAAACCAAACTGGAAAGCTGGCTGCCCAAAGACCAAAAAATCGGTTTTGATCCGTGGCTGCATACCCGCGCAGAGATCGAAACCCTGACCAAGGCTGGCATTCAGCTGGTCGCCACAGATAACCTGATTGACCGTATCTGGCACGATCAACCCGATGCGCCTCTGGATAAAATGCTGCCGCATGCGCTGCAATACACAGGGCAAGGTCACGCCGATAAAATCGCCAATGCCGCGCAAGAATTATCACAAGCAGGCCAGTCTGCCTTTGTGCTGACCCAACCTGATGCGATTGCGTGGCTTTTAAACACGCGCGGCACAGATCTAGGCCAAACCCCGGTGGCACTGGCCTTTGCCATATTGCACAGCAGCGGACAGCTATCGCTGTTCATCGACGTCCGCAAAACCGATGCGGCCCTTGTGGAACATCTGGGAAAACAGGTCCGCCTATGCGCCCCCGATACATTTAAAGCCGCCCTTGCCGCCCTAAGCGGCAGCGTTCGTTTGGACAAATCAACCGCCCCCGAAGCCGTCGCGCGCATTTTGGAAAGCCAAAACATCACCATCGCTTTTGCCACCGATCCAACATGCCTGCCGAAAGCCTGCAAAAATCCAGTGGAACTGGCAGGAACAACGCAGGCCCACATCCGTGACGGGGCCGCCATGTGCGAATTTCTGGCTTGGGTCGAGGGCCTCAACCCCGAGGCAGGTATCACTGAAATAGACATCGTCAAAGCACTGGAAGCCAAACGCGCTGCCACCGGCAAGCTGAAAAATATCTCGTTCGATACCATCTGCGGTTCCGGCCCCAACGGCGCGATTGTGCATTACCGCGTGACAAAGGAAAGCAACCGCAAACTGCAATTCAACGAAGTTTTGCTGGTGGATTCAGGGGCGCAATATCTCGACGGCACCACCGACATCACCCGCACCGTGGCAATAGGCGCGCCGCCGCCCAAGGCAGTGCATCACGCCACGCTGGTGCTAAAAGGCATGATCGCCATATCACGCCTGCGCTTCCCCAAAGGGCTGACCGGCAAAGACATTGACGGCTTTGCACGGGTTGCCCTATGGGCCGAAGGGCTGGATTTTGATCACGGCACCGGCCACGGCGTTGGATCGTACCTGTCAGTACACGAAGGCCCGCAACGCATCTCGCGGGCGGGCACAGCGGTTTTCAAACCCGGCATGATTGTGTCGAATGAGCCGGGTTATTACAAAGAAGGTGAATACGGCATTCGCATCGAAAACCTGATCTATGTGAAACCCGCCGAGCCTATTATGGGCAGCGATAACCGCAATATGCTGTGCTTTGAAACCCTGACACTGGCCCCGATCAGCAAAGCCATGATCGACAAAAGCCTGCTAACTTTGGCTGAGATTGCTTGGCTGAACGCGTATCACGCACAGGTTTGGGATCGGTTGGGTGGTAAGGTGAGTGAGCCGGCGAAAGAGTGGTTGGAAGCCGCGTGCGCCGCGCTTTGACGGCAAATCTAATTAAGGCGCTTATGATTCAGGAGCGGAAATCGCGCATAACAGTTTCCGCTATCGCACCGCGTGTCAGCACACCCACTACATTTTCAGGATGCGCCAGTTTCTTTTCGGGAATAACCAGTGTCGCAATCAAATCGCGGTCAACCATATGGGCCATTGCGGTTTGCAGGAAATTGGTTTCACGAACAACCCCGATCGGATGCAGGATCGGCCCGACTGGACGATTGTTGCTTTTGGTGTCAACCTGCACGATCCCGACGATAGACTGGCCTTTCATCACCACAGCAAAACTGCGTCTATCCAAACTGGATCTGGCAATTTTCCCGCTGTGTTTGACATCCGCTTCATTGACCACCGCCACCACCGGTTCCATCACATCACGGGCAATCCGGATCGCGAACATATGCGAGCGCAAACCGCGTGGAATAAAATGCCCGCGCCGCGCCAGTTTGGTAGTGTAAACATCCGTTGACATCAGGCCAGAGCGCACCCCGACGGCAACCACAACCGCGATAATGGCCGGAACCGTGATGGTGTAATCTCCGGTCATCTCAAACAACATCATAATCGAGGTCATCACCGCCCCAGTTGACCCGCCCACAATTGCCGCCATGCCGATCAGCGCAAAAATAATCGGGCTGAACCCCATGAACGGAAATGCCATACTCATCAACGAGCCGAACGCCCCGCCCAATGCCGCCCCCAGCAACAGAGAAGGCGAAAAAACGCCGCCCGATGCCCCGCCGCCAAGGCTGACCGAGGTTGCCAGTAGTTTCAGCACAAAAAGCAATATCAAAAACGCAGGCGCGGTAAGCTGACCCGTCAAAATCGCCTGAATGCTGGAATAGCCCACACCGGCAGTGTGATACATGCCTGTGGTCAACATCATCACATAAAACAGGATCCCGAGCGATGACATGGCCGCGATATTTTTCAGATAGGGGTTGAACTTCCAGTCATCGAAAAAGTCTTCAACACGGTAAAGCGTTTTGATAAAAACCCATGAACCCAGACCTGCTATCAGACCAAACAGCACATAAAGCGGCAAAATATCCACAGAAAGGGGCACAAACAGTTCAGGCCGTTGGTAACTGGCGACCATAAAGGCAGGCTCCATTCCGAACGCCAACCGCCCCATATAGGTCGCCGTACCCGTTGCCAGCACCACCGGTAGTAAGGTGCGGGCGGAAAACTCGGGCAGCATCAGTTCGATGGCAAACATCACCGCCCCAAGCGGTGTGTTGAAGGTCGCCGCAATCCCAGCCCCGGCCCCAGCCGCAACCAGCGTAATAACTTGCCAACTGCGCAATTTGAACACCTGACCCAAGACAGAGCCTATCCCAGAACCGATTTGAATGATCGGCCCTTCACGCCCGACGGATGCGCCCGAACCGATGGAAAGGGCCGAAGCCAATGATTTGATCACCACCACAACAGGCCGGATCACACCACCCCGGTAATATATTGCATCCATCACTTCAGGCACCCCGTGACCTTTGGCCTCGGGGGCAAAACGGCGAACAATGAAAAGTACGATCACCCCACCGATGACAGGGGCCAAAATAACCAACGGCCCGAACGGCCCCGGCAAGGTTGGATCATTGGCGTTGTAATCAAGCGAAAAACTACCCAGAAAAAACAGGTTGTGAATACCCGCAATCAGCATCCGCAGAAATATAGCCCCAAGCCCGGTAACGCCTCCGATAATGACAGCAAATAACGAAAGAATAATGACCGACACCTGTTGTTTGTCATTTGCAGCGGCTTTTGACATAGTTCACATCATTTCAACATAGGGCGCAACAGGGGGGCAGTGCATCACGACAAGTATGTTGCGGATTGTTATTGGAATTTGCCTGTTGCATCCGAGCGGCGGTTTTGTCAAGTAGGAAGTAATTCCGCGTCCGGTTTCCAACGGCCCCGAACCATGACGCGCGGTAGATTTTTAAGGACAGGCAATGCACATTTCTCTTAAAAAAATCACCAGACACCGGCTGTTAATGCGACGTAAAACTGTGCATCTGTTAATTTCAGGCTTACTCTTTGGGCTGCTTTATACTGGGTATTTGAACTACCAGAACCAGCGCGCCAAAGCATATTACGAGGGTTTGCGCCAAAGCGATCCGGTTCGGTACCTTGACGATCTACGCCAGACCGAAGGTTTTGACAGCTATCTTAAAAAGTATCGCCTGTTGGAAGGTTATAGCAAGTTCAAAACAGATGTGCCGCCATTTCTAGTTGGCCGCTGGACAATGAAGTCTGCCCCCGAACGAATAGCTGTGGGAACATCAAGTGCAAATTGCCCGAATTCAATCACATTTGAACAAGGGCTGATTGAATTGGCTAATGACAGTAAAAAATCGAAATATAACATTAACTACAGCATTTATGACCAGAATATGTATCTTCTAGGACCAAAAACCGGCACTGTGAAGGTGACCATGGTGATCTATGTTAATTCCATCGACCACCTTGAACTGACCCCTCCGGGACAGAGCCAAAAACAGTATGCATATAGATGTGGCAGCTAGGGCAGGCCCTAGTTGATAGGAGAGAAAAATGTCAAATATTGCCGCTGCCGTGAATGAACTGAAAACCCTTCTGGGGAAGCGTTTGAACACAAGCTTGGCCGTTCTGGAATTGCACGGGGCCAATGAGGCTTATTTCGCCCCGACCCCGCCCGATGCGGTAGCCTTTGTCCATAACACCCAAGAAGTTTCCGACATCGTTAAAATATGCGCAAAACACCGCTGCCCGGTCGTGCCTTGGGGCGTGGGCACCTCACTGGAAGGCCACGCTTTGGCAATCAAGGGTGGGGTGACGATCGATTTCAGTGAAATGGACCGGGTGGTTCAGATTTACCCCGAAGACTTGCAAGTGGTGGTGCAACCGGGCATTACCCGCGAGGCCCTGAACCAAGAGTTGCGTGCCACCGGTCTGTTCTTTCCGGTCGACCCCGGGGCCAACGCGACCATTGGCGGCATGACCGCCACCCGTGCCTCGGGCACCACGGCGGTGCGCTACGGCACTATGAAGGAAAATGTGCTGGCCTTGGAAGTGGTATTGGCAGACGGGCGGATTATTCGCACCGGGTCACGCGCCAAAAAATCATCGTCTGGATATGATCTGACCCATTTGATGATCGGCTCGGAAGGCACGCTTGGGATTATCACCGAGATCACCTTGCGCTTGCAGGGCCAACCCGATGCGATAGCCGCCGCGGTCTGCGATTTCGAGGATGTAGAGGCAGCCGTCAACACCGTGATCATGGCGGTGCAAATGGGCATACCGATGGCACGGATGGAATTGCTGGATAGGCAATCTATTGAAGCATTGAACCAATACAGCAAGATGGGATTACCTGAAAAGCCGCATCTTTTCATGGAGTTCCACGGATCAAATACCAGTGTGACCGAGCAATCCGAAACCCTTAAAGAGCTGGCCAGCGATATGGGCGGTGGCGACTTTCACTGGTCAACCAAGACCGAGGAACGCACCCGTTTATGGGCTGCGCGCCATACCGCGTATTTCGCCACCAAAGCCCTGAAACCGGGGTTTGATGGCATGGCAACGGATGTCTGCGTGCCGATTTCGAAGCTGGCCGAAGCCATATCGGACACCGCCAAAGACATCGCCGATAACGGTATGTTCGCGCCTATCTTGGGCCATGTCGGCGACGGAAATTATCACACCTTGTTCCTGACAGATCCCCAAAAACCTGAAGAACTGGTGATGGCCAAAGAACTGTCCCACCGCATGAACACCCGCGCCCTTGCACTTGGTGGAACGGTTACTGGTGAACACGGCATCGGGATGGGAAAAATGAAATATATGGCGGAAGAACATGGCAGTGCGTGGTCTGTGATGGCCGATATTAAACGCACGCTTGACCCGCAAAATATTATGAACCCCGGCAAGGTGGTGGAAGTGAATTAAGCGGCGGTTCGCAGTTTATTTGCAAATTTTGGGTTTTGGGAGTACATTTACCCTGCTTTTACTTTGAGTAATCAAATAAAGAAAGGGATCGATGTTTTTCAAAAAACATTTTCAACTTTTAAAGCTACCGCGAAATCCGCAACTTCACTACATCCCTGTTGCTGTTCTCGGCACGGTTCTAGTCACTCTTTCATCCGCAACACTAGCCAATACCCCAAGTGTCAAAAATGTGATGCTGCAGATGATTCCGATTGCGCAAACAATGGTCAAGCTCAAGGAAGAGAAAGCCGGTCTGGAAACCGAAATTTTAAACAAAAAAAAGGAAAATGCATTATGGCAGGATCAAAAATCTGGCCGGCTGACAAAAGACTATACTAAACTGAGCACAAACATAGAAACCCATAATGTAAACGGGGATCGCCTTACAACCGAGATTAACCGCCATAATGCATCTTGCGATGGGGAACGGCCAGAACCGCAGTACACGAAATGTCTGAATGAAGAGCCTGTTCTTGCCAGAGCACGGCAGAAATTTATGGATACCGCTAAAAATTTACAAAATCGAAAAACCAGTCTGGATGACGAATGGACAAAATATAGTGATTTGATTGGCGCGAACGATACAACAATCATTACCGATGGCGAACGCCTGCGAACCATAGCGACAATGCGGCAGCAATATTCGAAACAGCTGGATGATTATAAAAATGTGCTAGTCTCACTATGCGATGCGGCTGCAGCCGGTGATGACACAATCGAATATGCGCAGTATTGCCAGTCAATCAACTGGGATGGTGCCAATCAAAATCTATCCCCGATGACAATCATAAAATGGGGTACAGTTTTTTTCCAATGATGCGAACCCGGCAAGGTGGTTCAGATCAATTAGCCAGCAACGCGCGGGCCGCCGCGCGGGCCTCGTCGGTCACAACATCACCTGCCAGCATGCGGGCAATCTCGTCTATGCGCTGGTTTTCGTCCAGCTTGGAAATAGAGGTCAGCGTCTGCGTCCCGTCGGTACTTTTGGTGACTTGCCAGTGATGGTCTCCGCGTGCGGCCACTTGCGGTGCATGTGTCACAATCAGCACCTGTCCCTTGCCGGAAAGTGCCGACAAGCGCCGCCCGACAGCATCCGCCGTGGCCCCGCCAACCCCGCGGTCTATTTCATCGAATATCAGTGTCAATCCGTCGGCATGTGCAGTCAGACAAACCTTCAATGCCAACAGGAACCGCGATAATTCCCCGCCCGAGGCGATCTTGTTGATCGGGCCTGCGGGTGCGCCGGGGTTGGTTGAAACTGTAAAAGCCACCAAATCAGCCCCGTCTGGGCCGGCATCACTATCCGTGACTTCTGTGGTGAAAACCGCCGCTTCCATCTTCAAAGGCGCCAGTTCCCGTTGCATTTTTGCATCCAGAATGGCCGCCGCGTTACGGCGGCTTTCGCGTAAATCTGTGGCTTGTGCATCATAGGCAAGACGCGCATCGGACAGCTGCCGTTCCAACTCGCCGATATGTTCGGCGCCCCTGTTGATGGTTTTTAACCTTGCATTCAGGTCTTTCGCGATTGCAGGCAAATCATCGGCTTGCACCTTATGCTTGCGGGCCAAGTCCCGTATCGCAAACAGCCGTTCTTCAACCTGCTCCAGCTCTAGCGGATCAAAATCCAGTTGCACCAGACAATCATCGACGCCGCGCATCGCATCAGCCAATTCGTTTTGCGCGTTTGATAGGCTTGCAAGCGGCGCATCCAGACGACCTTCGGCCTGTTTTGCAACATCGTTCAGCCAGCGTGTGGCATCCAGGATCAGGCCTTCGGCCCCGTTGGCCCCCAAGGCAACCGCCGCTTTGGCGATATCTGCGCGAATGCGTTCGCCTGCCTGCATCAGGCGGCGTTTTGCATCAAGTGCCGCGTCTTCACCCGCAAGCGGGGCAATGGCACTGAGTTCTTCAACTGCGTGACGTAAATATTCTGCGTCCCGTTCCGCCAGTTCCAGCACATTTTGCGCTTCGGTTATTTGTTTTTGCAGATCGCACAAGTGCCGCCACGCCTGTCTGAGCTTACTCAAATCATGCCCTGCGAACGCATCCAGTAAAGCCCGGTGGCCGTTTTTGTTCAGCAATCCGCGATCATCGTGTTGGCCGTGCAATTCTACCAGAGTTTCGGAAAGTTTACGCAAAACCTCGGCGGTACAACGACGGTCATTCACATAAGCGGTTTTTCGCCCATCTGGCGTATTGCTGCGGCGCAACAGTAGGATGTCATGTGCTTCTTATCCACATTCTGACCTCGCCCCG
>CAZMMG010000041.1:0-12315 GCA_964567355.1 uncultured Neptunicoccus sp. | reverse complement strand
GGTTTTACATGTGCCGCTTCAATTTGCGCAACCACCGCTTCACCGTGATCCTCCAGCATGATAGAGCGCAAATAATACGGTAATTGCTGGGTCGGGTGCTCCGCCCAATGTTCGCGCCCCTCGCCGTTCAGTTTACGCCCTATTGCATTCACCAGCCCCGACATGAATTCCGTCTTGCGCGAGGTTTTCGTCATATTCACCGCCGAATCGATCGCTGCATGCGGGCTGATCCCGTCCACCAGCAATTCGGTTGCACAAAGTCGCAGAATATTGCGCACCCGCAAGGGCGGTTCTTTTTTCAGGTAGAAATCCAGCAACATATCTATTGGCTCCAGATGGCGCAATGCCGCCATCGTCAGGCTTTGTGCCCGCGCCCGTTCCGAGCCTGACAGTTTTTTCAAAATATCACTGCCCGCATCGGTCATTTCCGATAAAGGGCGATGTTCAACCAACACCCCGTTCAACAGGTTCAATGCCGCGATGCGTGCGGACAAGCCAGCCTTAGCCATTTTATTGCCTAACATTAAAGGTTCTACACATTATGCAGGCTTATGCCTGAAACAATGCGCTATTGACCAGAGCTTAAAATTGCCCTTCTTGCAAAGAATCGTTAAAGATAAGCCGACCCCCCAAAAGAGTATCCACATGACCAAGACCGAAAAAGACCAAACCACACACAATGCCGAGGCTGCCAAACGCGCCCTATCGGAAGCTAAAGAACGTAAAAAAAACCGAAAAGCCATTGATTTACCCACCGAGCTGGGGGGGCGTGACGGCCCGGAACCCGTCCGCTTCGGGGATTGGGAACGCAAAGGCATTACATCGGATTTTTAGAAAATTGACTGCAAATAGAAAAGCGGCATTAACCTGATACTACAAATTTATTGTTTTGATCCACCCGAATTAGGCCTCGGAATATGGATGGATCATGCGACCACTAAATATGTTTCTGACTTTTGTTTATTTGCTTGCGGTCATTCCGTTCATCGCCACGGCGCAATCCGACGACAAGAACTTCACTTGGATGGTCATGGAACACCGTGCGGTTAACCAGACTTTGTGCCGTGCCAAAGGGCTTTGCAAACCGCAACGACACTTCATCACCCGCTTGCTGGAAAAGCCAACCCAACAAAAGGCGCGTGAAATGCTGGGCGCGATTGACCAGCTTGCCAAATTGCGTAGACAACCGGTTGAAAACCCCGAAGCCCCGCACATGTGCCGCCAAACCGAAGCCGGTAAAATCCTTGGATTCAATCCCGAAATTTGGCCGCTGAGTGATAAACGCGCTGCGCTTAAAGGTCTTAAAGGCGTGTATTTCTCCGTACAATCCTTAAAAGGCCCCAAAGCTTATCAAGGGGCGTTCGGTATCGATCTTCAAAAACAAATGGAAAGGCGGTTTCACGCCGTCCGCTTGCCCATTCTAACCGAAGATCAAATGGATAAAACACCTGGAAAACCGCAATTGAACATCTATTTTTCCAATACCAAACCCAAAACCGGATGCACCTATAGCGTTTTTGTCAGTTTTGCCCAAACCATGCTGTTGACCCGCAACCACACCGTCAAACTAAAGGTCGGAACATGGGGGGCTTCGGGCGGGCCGTCTGCAGACTATCCGAAAGGCACTGAAATGGACGCGATTTTACGTGTGATCGACAAATTTCTGGATGATTACAAACGCGCCAATACCCGCAAGAGCTAGGCTAAAGCCCCAGCACATCCATCATATCATATTCACCGGGGGCTTTCCCTTGCCCCCAAAGCGCCGCTTTCAATGCGCCACGAGCGAAAATCTGGCGATCTGTTGCCAGATGGCGCAAAACAATACGTTCGCCGTCAGCAGCAAAAATTACATCATGCTCACCCACGATATCGCCGCCGCGTATCGCGCTAAAACCAATGTCACCGCGTTTGCGTGCGCCTGTTATACCGTCCCGTCCCCGGTCTGCGACATCCGCCATTGATACCCCGCGCCCGGTCGCGGCCGCTTCACCCAGCATCAAGGCCGTACCCGATGGTGCATCCACTTTGTGACGGTGATGCGACTCGACGATCTCAATGTCATAATCTTCATCCAGTGCAGCAGCTACTTTTTGTGTTAACTGCACCAACAGATTAACACCCAAACTCATATTCCCCGCGCGCACAATTGCACAGTGACGTGCAGCGGCAGACAATTTCGCCAGATGATCCGCCCCCAGCCCTGTGGTGCCGATCACATGCACCAAACGCGCCTGTGCTGCCAATGCCGCATGTGCCACCGTTGCATCGGGCGAAGTAAAATCAATCACCGCTTGGGATTTTGCAAACACCTCTAAAGGATCATCCGAGACAATCACACCGGTTGGATGTCCGCCCATGCAAACCCCTAAATCCTGCCCAATCCAGCCGTGCCCGGCCCGTTCTGTAACCCCGGACAAAGTTGCCGCTGCGCTGTCATTTACCGCCCTTATCAACATCTGCCCCATACGACCAGAGGCCCCGACGATTGCGATATGTACCAAATCAGACATGTAAAAGACCTCCATTTTTACATACCCCTTTATCCCGCCAAAATGACAAAGGCAAAGCCAATGCGCCTGAAACCGTCTTTGAAAGCTTGAAGTCGCCGATCAAGTCTTTTAAACGGTGCCAAACCAACGACCGACAGGATTTTGATATGCCCAGCCATGACGGCCCCAGCCAGCGACAATTGCGCGTCGGTGAAATGCTGCGCCGCGCAATATCCGAAATACTGGCACGTGGAGATATTTACGATCCCGACCTTGCCAATGCCTCTGTCACCGTGGCTGAAGTGCGCACCTCGCCTGACCTGAAAAATGCCACCGTCTATGTTTATCCGCTTGGTGGTACAAATGCCGAAAACGTGGTTGCAGCACTGAATAAAAGCAGCGGCGAAGTGCGCCATTCACTGAATAAAAACATTTCCCTGAAATACTCGCCCAAAATCAAGTTTCTTCTGGACACAACCTTTGACCAGATGGATGAAACCCGCCGGCTGTTGCAGCAGAAAAATGTTACGCGCGATCTGGATGATGAAACGTCGGAATAGCCCTTAGGACATCACCCTATGCTATCAACAGACATTAAATCGCTAAAACCCAAAGCAAAGCACGAAGATGGCCACGCAATCGGAAAAGTTCTGAAAACTACAGCGGCTTATCCGTTATACTACAGAGTCATTACCAAATGCGGCTGCACTTTTGCCCTAAATGTGTTGTTCCATCTTCATTACGGTTATACCAATCCCGATCCTTTCAGTGTCCATGACCACTCGTCCATTATACCCGTGGCACGGAATGTAACGAATGAAGACATCACCAACAGCCCCTATACATTCATTATCATACGCGATCCGGTAAAACGCTTCATGTCGCTTTACTTCGATAAACTTTACGGAAAACCGCGCAAATCGGAAAAAATCGGGATGGGTGAATATTTTATCGAAAATCGCCTGATTGACCCGAACGCGGGCAACGATGTACTGAAACATCGTGACAATTGTCTCAGATCTATTCAATGGATCAGGCAGAATTTAACAGGCGCAACAGATCAGCCCAAAAATTACCACTGGAAGCCGCAGTCTTATAAACTGAACCAGATACGTCCCTATAAGTTCAATGTCCTGATGCTGGAAGATATTCGCTTTCAGCTTGGCAAAACCCTGAAACCGCTGATCCCGAACATAGATACTGTCACGAAAGCAGTAGCGGAACCCAACAAATCGCTAAAGCCAGTTGAAACCGAACAGGTTTTAAATAACGAGCTTTGTCAGTTGATTTCGGATACATATGCAAAAGACACGCAAGTCTACCGCGAAGTGTCCACCTATTGGCGCAATTACAAAGAAAACTCCCATGGCTAAAAAATCAAACAAACGCGACGTCGATGGCTGGCTGATCATCGATAAACCCGCAGGCATCACCTCGACCGCTGTGGTCAACAAGGCAAAATGGCTGTTTCAGGCCAAAAAAGCTGGACACGCAGGCACGCTTGATCCCGATGCAACCGGTCTGTTGGCGGTGGCCTTTGGCGAGGCTACAAAAACCATCCCCTATATAACCGACGGGCTGAAAAACTATGAATTTGTCATCACACTGGGGGCGGCCACCACCACCGATGACGCGATGGGCGAGATTATCAACAGTACTGAACTGCGTCCCACAGACACTGAAATCCAGGTCGCTCTGCCCGCATTTGTCGGGTTGATCAAACAAATTCCACCCAAATTTTCCGCTGTCAAAATCAACGGCGAGCGGGCATATACTTTAGCGCGCCGCGGTGAGGATATGACACTTGCCGCCCGTGAATTATTTGTCAACAGGTTGGACTTTATCAAACGGCTGTCCCCTGAAGATGTCGAGCTGTCCCTACACTGCGGCAAAGGCGGCTATGTGCGGTCTATCGCACGCGACTTGGGCGAAAATCTGGGATGTCTTGCCCATGTCAAATGGTTGCGCCGTCTGGATACTGGCCCGTTTGATCTGTCCCAAAGTGTTAGCCTCGCCAATGTTGAAAGCCTTGAAACCTTAGCGGCCCGAAACGCATTATTATTGCCAGTCGAAACCGGCCTTGCCGAAATAGAATGCATCGAGATAACCGCATCCGCCGCCGCCGATATTCAACACGGCATGAGCGTGGCCGTCGATGCAGACCCGTCCGGCCCCGACACCCCCGTTTGGGCCGCATTGAACGGCAAACCGCAAGCCATCGGTGTGGTCGAACTGGGTATTTTCAAACCCAAGCGCGTCATCCTGCAAAGATAGGCCTTAACCATGATTACCAGAACCCACACCAAAGGCGATGCGCCATCTGTTGCTATCTATTCAGATTGCGAAAACTACCGCTACAGCCTGACCCGCATCTGGGACGAAACCGCGCCGCGCGTGTTGTTCGTGATGCTGAACCCGTCAACCGCTACTGAAGTACAAAACGATCCGACCGTTGAACGCTGTGAACGTCGATCGCGCACGCTTGGTTACGGCGGGTTTCGGGTCTGCAACATATTTGCCTACCGCGCGACTGACCCTAAAAAAATGCGCGCACAATCAGATCCCGTTGGCCCCGAAAATGATGCGGCGATAAGTGATGCCGCAAAATGGACCGACGACATCGTTTGCGCATGGGGAACTCACGGGGCGCATTTGGATCGCGGCACACATGTTGAACGCTTGTTACGCTCCCAACCCAAAGCACTGACCCATCTAGGCCTCAGTATTGCAGGCCACCCGAAACATCCGCTTTACATTGGCTATAAAGTGCAGCCACAACGTTGGAATGAATAACCAAACCAAAGGCCTGCTGATTACAACCCTCGGGATCCTTTTCGTGGTGCCCGATGCCTTGTTTATCCGCCTGATCCATGCTGACCCTCTGGTCGTTGCATTTTGGCGCAACTTTCTGTGCGGCGCGGTTTTGTTTGTCGGGCTTTTTGTGATTAACGGCACAGGTCTTTTCGGGAAAATGAAAAACATCGGCCCCAAAGGCCTAGTCTATGCTGTTTTCGCCGGTAGCAGTTCGATATTTTTTGTCTTGGCAGTGCGCAATACCAGCGTGGCAAACGTGGTTTTTATTCTGGCCGCCATGCCGATTTTTGCCGCCTTTTACAGCTGGGTGTTTATGGGTGAGCGGTTAAGCCGCCGCATGGTCTGGACTATTTTTCTTGTCATCATCGGCTTGGCGATCATCGCTTACGGCCCGTCAGGGGCGGCAATCACCCATTGGTCGGGCAATCTGTTTGCGCTTATTGCCAGCGCCCTTTTCGCCGCCGCCATGACAGCCGCACGCGCCGCAAGACCCACCTCGATGGTGCCCGCCGCCCCCATTGCCTACCTTGGCTCGGCACTGGTGTTGTTCTTTTTTACCAACCCGCTTGCCGTTCAACTTTCGCAATGGTGGCTTATCGGCCTCTATGGCGGTTTTTTCGTTGCCATCAGCACAGTATTTTTAGCCACTGGTCCGCGCTATATTACCGCGCCCGAAGTGTCGCTTCTGGTGCTGCTGGAATCCGTTCTTTCACCTATTCTGGTGTGGCTTGTCATTGGCGAAAATCCGGGCACATGGGCACTTATCGGCGGGGCAATTGTAATCAGCGTACTGTTTGTTTCAAACATGATTGTTCTGATGCGAAAATCCCCCGCCGGAAACTAGAGCCTATTTCAAAGTTGCCAGTGCTGTCGCCAACTGCGCTTGAATATCCGTATCGGTAATGCGCCCGTTTTCCATATCAAATACGTCATAAAAGTTGGCAACCGACAGATCCGCCAGCACCTCGGCCCCGAAATACGGAGCCGAAGATTTAGCCAAGCCCAATACATTGCCCGCACCCCCCGGCCCCGGCGAGGTTGCCAAAAGCACCATACGTTTGTCCTGATAAACCTTCGCATCAATCCGCGAGACCCAGTCGAACAGGTTCTTATAGGCAGCGGTATAATTGCCATTGTGTTCCGCAAAAGAAATCATCACCGCATCCGCCGCATTGATTTTGGCGGCAAACTGATGCGCAAGATCTGGAATACCGCCCGCCTCTTCGCGGTCGCTGCTGTAGATCGGCATCTCATAGTCATTAAGATCAAGTATCTCGATCTCGGCATCCTTGATAATATCCGCCTTCAGAACATCAACAGCATGGGTCACCAACTGTTTGTTGATCGATTTGGAACTGTTGCTGGCAGCATATGCTAGAATTTTCATGGTTCTTCCTTACTTGATTTCAGTCACCATAATCCGCTTTCAAACCGACCTGCAATGCACCGGATGCGGAACATACTTTTGCGCGGAAAAGCACAAACGCAAATTTCGCTTCCCTTTCATCTGATTCGCGCCTAAAAGCCCCCATCCCGTGCAAATTCACGGGACTCCACGGGCCTTGCTGGACGACACCCCGGTATGCGCCATTAACCTATCCAAGGAGACCCCGATGTCGATAACACCAGAGCTGAAAGCACAGCTTATCAAAGAATATGCAACCAAACCCGGTGACACTGGCTCACCTGAAGTTCAGGTTGCAATCCTTACTTCCCGCATCAAAACCCTGACAGAGCACTTTAAAACCAACAAAAAAGACAACCACTCACGTCGTGGTCTTTTGAAAATGGTTGCCCTGCGTCGTAAGTTGCTGGACTATACCAAAGGCAAAGATGTGGCCCGTTATCAGGACCTGATCAAACGCCTGGGCATTCGCCGTTAGGCCAGACTGCCTGCAAGAATTTAAAGCCCGTTCCATTTGGAGCGGGTTTTTTACGTTTGGGGGGTGTTGAACCCTGGGCTGGTCATCGACCAGCCGCGCGCCGACCGCCCCCATGGGCGGCGCGTTCCGCACCACCCGCGGTCGGCTGATGTTGTTTTATGGGGCCCTAAAACACCCCCTTTCCAAACCCACATTTTCCCTGTATACGCCCGCCTATCTGAAACGATCGCTGTGACCCCGGCGATTGCTAGAGGAACAGGGGTCGGTGGCAATGGGGCCACTATTTTATAAAGGAGACCTTGGAAGGCCAAGGAGTGCTCCTTAGTTTAGGAAACGAAATGTTTAACGTTGTTAAAAAATCAATCGAGTGGGGTGAAGAAACCCTGACACTCGAAACCGGCAAAATCGCGCGTCAAGCTGATGCCACGGTGATTGCCACTTTGGGTGAAACCTCTGTTCTGGCAGCCGTCGTATTTGCCAAGAAAGAAAAACCGGGCATGGATTTCTTTCCACTGACCGTGAACTATCAGGAAAAATACTATGCTGCAGGGAAAATTCCCGGTGGCTTTTTCAAACGCGAAGCGCGTCCGACTGAAAAAGAAACGCTGACCGCGCGTCTGATCGACCGCCCAATTCGCCCGCTGTTCATTCCGGGCTTCAAACATGAAACCCAAGTCACCCTGACGGTTCTGTCGCATGACCTGGTCAATGACCCCGACATGGTGGCAATGATTGCCGCTTCCGCGGCCCTGACACTGTCGGGTGCCCCGTTCCGTGGCCCGATCGCAGGCTGCCGCGTTGGCTTTGAAGATGGCGATTATGTGCTGAACCCGACCGTCGACGACATGCACGATCTGCGCAACAAGCCAGAGCAACGCCTTGACCTTGTTGTCGCCGGCACCAAAGACGCGGTGATGATGGTCGAGTCTGAAGCTTACGAGCTGTCCGAAGATGAAATGCTGGGCGCAATCAACTTTGCCCACGCACAAATCCAGCCGGTAATCGACCTGATTGTCGATATGGCCGAAGATGCTGCCAAAGAGCCGTATGACTATCAAGAACCCGACTATAGCGATCTTTATAAAGTCGTGAAAAAAGCCGGTGAAAAAGCGGTTCGCGCCGCGTTTGGCAACACGGATAAACAGGAACGTACTGCGGCGATTTCAGCGGCACGCGATCTAATCCGCGAAAGCCTGAGCGAAGAGCAGTTGGAAGACGGCAATCTGGGCACCTGTTTGAAAAAACTGGAAGCCGAAGTTGTGCGCGGCGACATTGTCAAAACCGGCAAACGCATCGATGGACGTGATTTGTCTACCGTGCGCCCGATCAGCTCGGAAACCGGCATCCTGCCTCGCACCCACGGCTCGGCCTTGTTCACACGCGGTGAAACCCAAGGTCTGGTTGTGACCACATTGGGCACCGGCGATGACGAACAAATGATCGACGCGCTGCAAGGTACCTACCGCTCGCCCTTCTTGCTGCACTACAATTTCCCACCCTACTCGGTTGGTGAATGTGGCCGCAACTTCGGCCCTGGCCGTCGCGAAATCGGTCACGGAAAACTGGCATGGCGCGCATTGCAGGCGGTTCTGCCTGCGGCAACCGATTTCCCGTACACCATTCGTGTGGTATCGGAAATCACCGAAAGCAACGGCTCGTCTTCAATGGCATCCGTTTGTGGCGGTTCATTGTCGATGATGGATGCAGGCGTTCCCCTGAAAGCACCGGTTGCCGGTGTGGCCATGGGTCTGATCCTGCAAGACAGCGGCGAATACGCCATTTTGACCGATATTCTGGGTGATGAAGATCACTTGGGCGACATGGACTTTAAAGTGGCCGGTACCGAAAACGGTATCACCTCATTGCAAATGGACATCAAGGTTGCGGGCATCACACCTGCAATCATGGAAAAAGCCATGTCGCAAGCCAAAGACGGCCGCATGCATATCCTTGGTGAAATGGCCAATGCGTTGACCGAAGCGGGTAGCTTCAGTGAACATGCGCCGCGTATCGAGACCATCCAGATCAACCCGGAAAAAATCCGTGAAGTGATCGGGTCTGGCGGTAAAGTGATCCGCGAGATTTGCGAAGTTTCCGGCGCCAAGGTTGATATCAACGACGACGGCATCATCAAAATCGCATCCAGCAACGGCGAGCAAATCGAAAAAGCCCGCGCTATGATCATGGAAATTGCGGCTGAACCCGAAGTTGGTGTGATCTACAACGGCAAAGTCGTGAAAGTCATGGACTTCGGCGCATTCGTCAACTTCTTCGGCAAACGCGACGGACTTGTCCACGTTTCCCAAATGGCCAATGAGCGCGTCAATCACCCCAGCGATCTGGTCAAAGAAGGCCAAACCGTAAAAGTGAAACTGATGGGCTTCGACGATCGCGGCAAAGTGCGTTTGAGCATGAAGGTTGTCGATCAGGAAACTGGCAAAGAGATCGGAAAAGATGAGTAGGCTTTAATTAGCTTACGAACGTCATCCCCCGCCGGCGCGTTCGGGGGGGGAACATAAAAAAGGCCTCGCATTTGCGGGGCCTTTTTTGTTATACTGCCTGAAATAGGAAAGCCCATGAAATTTAATCCTTTTGTGCCAAATGGAATTGCTTATCCAGGAATGTTCCTTGGAAGACTCGATGAAATCGAGAAAATTGAACACGCTTTTTTCCAAACAAAAAATAGTAATCCTCATCATTTGTTGTTTTCTGGAGAACGCGGCATAGGCAAATCATCTCTGCTATATTATGCAGATCTAATTGCGCGTAGTGAATTGGATAACATACGTCTTAAATTTGACTTTCTTACTGTATCAACAGATTTAGCAGGGGTAACTACTCAGGGTGGGATTATAAGGCAGATAGCACGTGAACTTCGCTCAAAATTAAAATCACATGAAAAGCTTAAAGAAAGAGCAAAGAATGTTTGGGAAATACTTGGCGTCAAGTATAATGGGCATGAAGAAAATATTGATCCAGATGCTGCCTTGGACGACCTTATCACTCTGTTCGCAAACATTTTAGGGGCACAGCAATTTGATGGAATGGCTATTCTTTTAGACGAAGCCGACAATCCACCAACTACCGCAGGTCTTGGCAAATTTGTAAAAATTCTCACGGAACGATTGGCAAAAAGAAATTGCTATAATGTAATGCTGTTTCTAGCAGGACAACCATTACTCATAGGCAAACTCAGAGAAAGCCATGAATCTTCTTTGCGCGTGTTTCAGATATTAGATATGAAACCATTAGAAGAGAGCGAAAGAATACAAGTAGTTGAAAGAGGTATCGAAATTGCAAATGAGCGTAACGAAGAAAAAACCTCCATTACTAATAAAGCCAAAGAATTAATAGCTTCTTTATCAGAGGGATACCCTCACTTTATTCAGCAATTTTCATACTCTGCGTTCGAGTACGATAGTGACGATAAAATTTCAAATACCGATGTGTTAGCTGGGACTTTTTCTGAAAATGGCGCAATTCATCAACTCGGAACAAAATACTTTAGCGAGTTGTATTATTCCAAAATATCTTCTGAAGATTATCGTAAAGTTCTTAATTTCATGGCAGAGCATGGCGATGGTTGGGTTTCAAGAAAAGACATTGTTATAGGTTGCCCAGCAGTAGCAAAACATAATGTTACCAACGCTCTCTCTGAATTAAAAAAGCGTGACATCATTCTAACGGATGAGTCCAGACATGGGTTTTATCGCTTACCTACTAAATCTTTTGCAACATGGATTATTGCAGTAAAAAGCTCTAAAATTTAGCAATAACCACTAATAACCGCTAATAACCACTAATAACCGCTAATAAGGCCGTCACCCCTAACGCGGGCTGCGTTTGGCCAGTATGCGCTGCAGGGTGCGCCGGTGCATATTCAGGCGGCGGGCGGTTTCGGAAACATTGCGGTCGCACAGCTCGAACACCCTTTGGATATGTTCCCAACGAACACGGTCAGCGGACATCGGGTTTTCAGGTGGTGCCGGTTTAACCCCGGGGGTTGCCAGAAGTGCCGCCGTCACATCATTGGCGTCCGCCGGTTTGGCCAGATAATCCGTGGCCCCTATTTTCACCGCCGCCACTGCGGTTGCAATGGCTCCGTATCCGGTCAGAACAATAATCTTGGCCTCGGGGCGGCGGGTGCGCAAAACCTCGACAACGTCCAGACCGTTGCCATCCAGCAGGCGCAGATCGATCACCGCATAGGCCGGCGGGGTTGCGGTGCAAAACGCACGCCCCGCTGCAATCGAATCCAGTACTGTTGGTTTAAACCCGCGTTTTTCCATTGCCCGCGCCAGCCGCCTGCGAAATGGCTCGTCGTCATCCAGGATCAAAAGGCTGTTATCCTGACCAATCTTATGCAGTGCATTTTCAGACATATTTATCAACCTTATAAAGCCCTATTATGACACTTCTAGGGGGAAGTCGCGAATAGGTCAATTTCACCGGTCTAATTAACGTAGCATGCCACTTTCTCTGCCACCTGTTCGGCTGTCAGATCGGGCCTGACAAGATCCAGAAATCCTTTTGGAGACATCAAATATGTGAACCGCATATGATCCATAAGGTAATCCTCCCCCTCACCAACCTTGCGGTAGAATGTTTTATAGGCCGATGCAACATCCGCTATTTCGGCTGCAGTTCCAGTCAGGCCGATCATTTTAGGGTGCATTAAATCAACGAAATCGGCTAGCACCTGCGCTGTATCACGGGCCGGATCAATGGTTATGAATACCGGCGTTGCATCAATACCTTTTGCGTCCAGAATATCTACGGCCTCGGCAGTGCGCGCCATATCCAGCGGACAAATATCCGGGCATAAAGTGTAACCGAAATAAACCAGGGTCAGTCCCTTGATCACATCTTTATCGCTAACAACCTTGCCTTTGTGGTTTGTCAACTTAAACGGCCCGCCGATCTTTCCCGCCCCGGCTATTATACCTGAAGGGGCACAGTTTCGCGATTGCTGAAAATAGGTAAAATACACCCCGAACACAATTACGACGGATGTGCATATCCCAACCAACATCATGATACGCTTTGACATCTTTATTCCCTGTCTGGATAAGTTTCCATTGTTCATCTAACGTTACGAGCAAGAATTCAAGCCACAAGAAAGATAT
>CAZMMG010000040.1:0-12336 GCA_964567355.1 uncultured Neptunicoccus sp. | reverse complement strand
GTTACGCACCGGGCTTTTATCGCATGTAACAACATGGGTTGCGGCCCAAGGCAAAGAGCGGCCCCAATTCGTGCTGGGGATGCTGGCGGTGCTGATTGTGCTGGCATCGGCCTTTATGAACAACACGCCGGTCGTGGTGATTTTAATCCCGGTGGCGGTGAAAATGGCAAAAACTATGGGAACATCGGCCTCTAAGTTGTTGATCCCTTTATCTTATGTGGCGATTTTGGGCGGTATGTGTACCTTGATAGGCACCTCAACAAACCTGTTGGTGGACGGGGTGGCACGCACGGAGGGCTTAAAACCGTTCACCATGTTCGAAGTCACGCCTCTTGCCATCGTTTTGGTACTGTTCGGCATCACATATTTACGCATATTCGCCCCGCGCCTGTTGCCCGACCGGACTTCCATGGCCGATATGCTGGGTAACTCCAAGGCCAAACGGTTCATGACCGAGGTGGTGATTGCGGAAGGCTCTGCCCTGATCGGCAAAGACCCGTTGGAAATTGACGCGTTCAAACGCGATGGCGGTCGGGTGGTCGATTTGCTGCGCAAGGATGAAAGCCTGCGCCGGTCATTTCCAAATGTGTCGATGCAAGCGGGCGACCGCGTGGTGATGCGCAAATCGGTGGCCGAGGTGCTAAGCCTGAAAGACAGCAAGGATGTGCTGTTGGCCGATATGGTATCGACCAAAGAAAGCACCACGGTTGAAGTTCTGATCACGCCCGGGTGCAACATGATTGGCCGCACTTTGGGCGGCTTGCGGTTGCGCCGCCGCTACGGGGTTTATCCTCTTGCGGCACATAGGCGCAACCAAAACATCGGGCCGCAACTGGACTTGGTTACGGTTAGGGTGGGTGACACGCTGTTGCTAGAGGGCGATGTGGAAGATATTGCACGCTTGGCATCGGACATGAACCTTGTGGATTTGACCCAACC
The DNA here is from genome assembly GCA_964567355.1 of uncultured Neptunicoccus sp. Taxonomy (GTDB): domain Bacteria; phylum Pseudomonadota; class Alphaproteobacteria; order Rhodobacterales; family Rhodobacteraceae; genus Amylibacter. Next base: position 11,397 of record CAZMMG010000040.1, on the reverse strand, counting down.
AAGCGAGCAACCTTACCGCCGCCGTCATGCCCCGCTGGTGATTATGGTGCTTGGGTCGGTGGTTATATTATCGGCGCTGGGTTTGACCCCGATTTTCGCCATTGCCTTGGTTGCGGTAGCGGCTGTTTTGCTTTCGCATTGCATCGATGCAGAAGAAGCCTTTGCTGCGGTTGACGGGCGCTTGCTGGTGCTGATCTTATCTATGCTCGGCATCGGGGCAGGGCTGCAATCATCGGGTGCTGTGGCCCTGATTGCCAATGGCGTGGCCCCCTATTTACAAGACTTGCCACCGTTCTTCATGATCTGGGCAGTATTTTTGCTGACATCCGTACTGACCGAACTTGTGTCTAACAATGCGGTTGCAGTTGTTGTTACTCCGATTGCCATTGCGCTGGGGGGGCAGCTTGGTATTGATCCGCGTCCGCTTGTGGTGGCGGTGATGGTTGCGGCCTCGGCCAGTTTTGCCACGCCCATCGGTTATCAGACCAACACGCTTGTTTACGGCCCGGGCGGCTATGCTTTCACCGACTTTCTGAAAATAGGTGTGCCGCTTAATATCAGTGTCGGGGTAATTTCCAGCCTGATCATACCATATCTGTGGCCTTTGTAAGTTGCCCTTGAAAATCCCCTACGGCCCCGCTTATAAAGCGCAAAGATAATTCAACTAAGAGGTTCGCGCCATGGCAGGCCATTCGAAATGGGCAAATATTCAACACCGCAAGGGGCGTCAGGACAAATTACGCTCAAAACTGTTTTCCAAGCTGGCAAAAGAGATCACGGTGGCGGCTAAAATGGGCGAACCAGATCCGGAAAAAAACCCGCGTTTGCGCCTTGCTGTGAAAGAAGCCAAATCCAGCTCTGTACCCAAAGACGTGATTGACCGCGCGATCAACAAGGCGGCTGGCGGCGACGCTGAAAACTACGACGAAATCCGCTATGAAGGTTACGGCCCTGCGGGGGTTGCCGTTATTGTAGAAGCCATGACCGATAATCGTAACCGCACCGCATCGAGCGTGCGCTCTATTTTCACCAAATCTGGCGGTAATTTGGCTGAAACGGGGGCAGTATCTTTCATGTTCGAGCGCAAAGGTCTGGTGGTTTATCCAGCCAGTGCGGCTGATGCCGACACCATGTTTGAACACGCGATTGAAGCCGGTGCCGAGGATGTGGAAAGTTCCGAAGACGGCCATGATATTTACTGCGAAGCTACCGACCTGAACGAGGTGTCCACCGCATTGGAATCCGCTTTGGGAGAAAGCGACAGCACCAAGCTGATCTGGAAAGCCACCACTACGACCGACCTTGATCTGGAAGGGGCCGAAAAGCTGATGAAGCTGATCGAGGCTTTGGAAGATGATGATGACGTGCAAACCGTCACCACCAATATGGATGTATCGGACGAGGTTATGGCGCAGCTTTAAGGGCGCGAATGATCGGCGGCGCGATAACCATCCCCGCCAGCATTGCGGCCAGAAACGTGATGCCTCCCAAACCGCCGAAGCTGATGGATGCCATTGCTGGGCCGGGACAAAAACCAGACAGGCCCCAACCTGCACCGAATAGTATGCCGCCTAGAATCAATGCGCGGTCTATTTCGGTTTTGGGGGCGGACGGTATCAAACCGCCTAAAACGGATTTTTCCCGTTTTGCCGCAATGCGCCATGCGATGAACATCGGAATGATGGCCCCGACCAGCACAAATACCAGTGTCGGGTCCCAAGCCCCGAAGAAATCCAGAAAGCCCTGAACCCGTGCGGTATCTGTCATGCTTGATACGAAAAGGCCCAACCCGAATAATGCGCCACAAAAAACCGTTACAAGCTGTTTCATGACAACACTCCCAAACTGCGTGCAATAACAATGATTGCGGCTCCTGCGCCAATATAGACCAAGGTGGCAATGATCGAGCGGATTGACAGGCGTGATATGCCACAAACCCCGTGACCGCTGGTGCAGCCCGATCCCAAACGGGTGCCGATGCCAACCAATAACCCCGCCACGACCAGAAGGCCGATGTTGTTCGTGACATTGGTTGCGGGCAATTTATAGATTAGCCCCAACAGGGCTGGGGCCCCGATCAGGCCTGCAATGAATAAGGCACGTTCAAACCAAGTGCTGCGTCCCGATCCGTCTATCAGCCCGCCGATTATGCCGCTGGCCCCCATAATCCGCCCGTTGATCAGCAAATAAATTGCCGCCGCCGTACCGATCATCAACCCGCCGAGCAGCCCGAAGGCCCAAGTTGTGTAATCCATTTTGTTTTCCGTTTGTCATATGTATCGATATTTTGATTATAGATTGCAAAATAACCAGTTAAAAGAAGATACATTAAATTGACCGTAAACTCGATGTTAAACTTTCCAAGTTTCTTGTATAAATTAAGTAATATCAATTGGTTGAATAGGTGTTCTATCTGGAACATTTGAGTTTACCCAAAGCCTTTCCGAACGGGGGGTGATATTTACGGTCGTAATGCCGCACGAAAATATGTTGTCATCAGGGCTACGAATAGGGACTGTATATAAAGCCGCCGAATCTGTTAAAACGGCGACGCTTGAACAAGGAGGATTGTCATGCGTATTGGGACACCAAAAGAGATTGCCCACAACGACACGCGGGTGGCGATGACGCCTGCATCAGCCAAAGAATTGCAAAAGCTGGGCTATGATTGTTCTATTGAAAAAGGCGCAGGCATTGCTTCGGGGTTTTCGGATAAAACTTACAAAGATGCCGGCGTCAAAGTCGTCGCCACCGCTGCCGCTTTGTACAAAGCGGCTGATATTATCGCCAAGGTGCGCCCGCCCGAAGGCATCGAGATCAAACGCCTACGCAAAGGCCAGACCCTGATTTCGTTCTTTTATCCAGCCCAGAATGACGCCTTGATGAACGCGGCCAATGATATGGGTGCAAACGTGATTGCGATGGATATGGTGCCGCGCATCAGCCGTTCACAAAAAATGGACGCGCTGAGTTCCATGGCCAATATCGCCGGCTACCGCGCGGTGATGGAAGCAGGCAACAGTTTCGGGCGGTTTTTTACCGGCCAGATCACCGCCGCCGGAAAAGTACCACCCGCCAAGGTTCTGATTGTCGGGGCCGGGGTGGCGGGTCTTGCTGCTATTGGCACCGCAACCTCATTGGGGGCAATAGTTTACGCCTTTGACGTGCGCCCTGAAGTGGCCGAACAAATTGAAAGTATGGGGGCCGAGTTTGTTTATCTGGAGTTTGAGGAAGAACAGCAGGACGGTGCCACCACCGGGGGCTATGCCGCCCCATCCAGCCCGATATTTCGTGAAAAGCAGTTGGAAAAGTTCCGCGAGCTGGCGCCTGAAATGGATGTCGTCATCACCACGGCCCTGATCCCGGGGCGTGATGCGCCAAAATTGTGGCTGGAAGATATGGTTAAGGCGATGAAGCCCGGCTCGGTTATCGTCGATCTGGCGGCTGAACGTGGCGGTAACTGTGATTTGACCGTGATGGATCAGAAAATCACCACCGATAACGGTGTCACCATCATCGGTTACACCGATCTTCCCGCCCGCATGGCGGCACAATCCTCGACGCTTTATGCCAATAATATCCGTCATATGATGGCAGATTTGACGCCTAAAAAGGACGGCAAGTTGAAGCATGACATGGATGATGATGTCATTCGCGGAGTGACGGCCACCTATAAGGGCAAGATCACCTTCCCGCCACCACCACCGAAAATTCAGGCGATTGCGGCGCAAAAACCGAAAGCACCAGAGAAAACGGCGGAAGAGATCAAAGCCGAAGAAACGGCAGCCGCGCTGAAAGCGGGCAGGCGGCAAACCATGCTGCTGATCGTCGGCGGGGCGTTGATGTTGTTCATCGGGGCCTATGCGCCTAGCAGTTTTATGCAGCATTTCATCGTGTTTGTGCTGTCGTGCTTCATCGGTTTTCAGGTGATTTGGAATGTCAGCCACGCATTGCATACGCCCTTGATGGCGATCACCAATGCAATCTCTGGCATCATTATCCTAGGTGCCTTGCTACAAATTGGCGGTCACGGCTTTATCGTCTCAGTGTTGGCAGGTGTCAGTATTTTAATCGCAACAATTAACATCGTCGGCGGCTTTATGGTCACGCGGCGCATGTTGCAAATGTTCCAAAAGTCTTGAGGGGATTGATATGAGCGCAGGAATTGTCACCGCAGCCTATATCGCTGCATCCGTATTATTCATCCTTGCTTTGGGCGGGTTAAGCAATCAGGAAAAAGCCAAACGCGCGGTCTGGTTCGGTATCGTGGGGATGGCTTTCGCGGTTTTTGCCACCATATTCGGCCCCGATGTTGGCGGCTTGTCATATATGCTGCTGATCCCATTGATGGGGGTCGGCGCATTTTTGGGCGCAGTTGTCGCCAAACGGGTGGAAATGACCGAAATGCCACAACTGGTGGCCGCCCTGCATAGTTTTGTTGGCTTGGCTGCAGTTTTGATTGGGTTGAATTCCGATATTGTCGGCACACACGGGCTGACCGGAGCAGAGCAGGCAATCCACGAAGTCGAGATTTTTCTAGGCGTCTTTATCGGGGCGATTACTTTTACCGGCTCAATTATCGCATTTGCTAAACTGGCCGGTAAAATCGACGGCAAAGCTCTGGTTTTACCTGGGCGTCACGCGATGAATTTGGCTACCGTGGTGCTGAGTTTTATCCTGCTGACCATGTATATGGGCGGGTCGGGAAGCTGGACGCTCTATCTGATGTTGATCATCGCTTTTGCGTTGGGCGCGCATCTGGTGGCGGCCATCGGCGGGGCGGACATGCCCGTGGTGGTGTCGATGCTGAACAGCTATTCGGGTTGGGCTGCAGCGGCAACGGGGTTTCTGCTGGGCAATGATTTACTGATTGTGACGGGGGCCTTGGTCGGCTCTTCTGGTGCAATCCTGTCATATATCATGTGCAAAGCGATGAACCGCAGTTTCATATCCGTTATTCTTGGCGGTTTTGGCGGTGCAACTGGCCCAGCGATGGAAATCGACGGCGAGATGGTGGCGACGGATGCCGCTACAGTGGCGGCACAGTTGGATGAGGCCGCATCGGTGATCATCGTGCCGGGCTACGGCATGGCAGTGGCACAAGCGCAGCAATCGGTGTCGGAACTGACGCGCCGTTTGCGGGCCAAAGGCAAGACCGTGCGCTTTGGCATACACCCTGTCGCAGGGCGACTTCCAGGTCATATGAACGTGTTGTTGGCCGAGGCTAAAGTGCCCTATGATATCGTTCTGGAAATGGACGAGATCAACGCTGATTTTCCCGATACGGATGTGGTGATGGTTATCGGATCAAACGATATCGTCAATCCCGCCGCCCAAGAAGACCCTAACAGCCCCATCGCGGGTATGCCGGTGCTGGAAGTGTGGAAAGCCAAATCTGTGATTGTATCCAAACGCGGGCAGGGTACGGGCTATTCAGGCATCGAGAACCCGCTGTTCTTTAAGGAAAATACCCGGATGTTTTACGGCGATGCCAAGACGTCACTGGATCAGTTGCTGGGATTGATCGGTTAATGAAAAAAGGGGCTTTCGCCCTCTTTCAAGTGTTGGGTGTTGCATCCCTTTTGGTACCTACAGGGACAGGTTTTCAGAACCATAAGAGAACCAAAGGTTTTGTGAATATTTTGGGCATCAAATATTGTTTTGATTTGGCATCTTTCACCCAATCTAGGTGCATCTTGAAACCATGCGTTAAATCAGCAAGTGGCAATATTTTTCTTTTTATTGATAATATCATCTGGTTACAGCTTTGAAAATTAAACCGACAAACCAGTAAACCAGAAAACTAGTTTAGTATTTGTAAAAAGGCTATCGAGCACCGATGGTTCGATGCTTGACAGAATCGCGTTTATTGCGCCACATGGAATGGCTCAAGTGGACACGCAGTGAGCGAAAAAGGTGTGTGTCGTTCTTTTTGTTAATACGAGGAGGGCGGAAATATGCGCCATTTATCTAAATATACACGGGGGGTCTGATATGGACTTCTCACTTTTCGTTCATATGGAACGTCAATCCACAAAAGACACTTATCAGGAATTGCATGACCAGTTTATCGAGCTGGCGTTGATGGCCGAAGCGGGTGGTATGAAAACCGTCTGGACCGGCGAACATCATGCAATGGATTTCACCATCTCGCCCAACCCGTTCTTGCTGCTGGTCGAGTTGGCCGGCAAAACCGAGCATATCCGTTTGGGTACTGGCACCATTGTGGCTCCGTTTTGGGAGCCGATCAGGCTGGCGGGCGAAGCGGCGATGACCGATCTGATCACAGGCGGGCGTCTGGAGCTGGGTATTGCACGCGGGGCGTATTCATTCGAATATGACCGCCTGGGTGGTGGCATGGATGCCTGGGCCGCAGGCGAGCATTTGCGCGAAATCGTGCCCGCGATCAAAGCCCTGTGGGCTGGTGATCACGCGATGGCGGGCAAGCATTATGCTTTTCCGAAATCTACCGCTGTGCCAAAGCCCAAACAGGCAGGCGGGCCGCCGGTCTGGGTGGCGGCGCGTGATCCGAACTCGTTTGATTTTGCGATGAAGAACGATTGTCATATTCAGGTGACACCGCTTTGGAACGGGGATGACGAGGTCGAAAGCCTGATGACGAAATTTCGCGAAACCAAAGCTGCAAACCCCGGTAAATCTCCTAAAATCATGCTGTTGAACCACACGGCTGTAGGGGCGAATGAGGCTGATATAGCGCAAGACGCACAAGATCTGTCGCGGTTTTATTGCACCTTCGGGGCCTGGTTTCGCAATGAACGCCCTATCAGCAACGGTCGCATAAAAGAATTGAGCGCGGATGAGATGGCTGTCATCGATATGTTCAGCCCTGAAAATATGCGTCGAAACAATGTGGTGGGCACGCCTGATCAAGTAACGGAACGCATCCGTACCTATCAGGCAATGGGCTATGACGAATATAGTTACTGGATTGATAGCGGTGCTAGTTTCAAGGACAAAAAACGCAGTCTAAAACTATTCATCGACGAAGTGATGCCAAACTTTAAGGGGGGTGCATGAGTAATTTGATCCTGTTACACGGGGTCGGGCTGGATCGCCATATTTGGCAGCCCCTGCACGCTGCTCTGCCTAACATTAGGATCCACGCTTATGATTTGCGCGGGCATGGTGAGGGGCCTGATTGGGACGGGCCTGCAAGTCTTGACGGGTTTGTGGCTGATCTTATGGATTATGCGGACGGGCAGGGGCTGGACAGATTTGCGCTTTGCGGCTTTTCGCTGGGGGCGATGATTGCACAATGGGCGGCTTTGACCCATGCGGACAGGGTTTCGCATCTTATTTTGTTAAGCGGGGTTTATGACCGAACGGATGCACAAATGGCGGCGGTTCAGGCGCGGTTCAAAGCGTCTGAGGCGGACGGACCACAGGGCATGATCGAGGCGGCATTGACAAGGTGGTTTACGCCGGAATTTGCTGCAAACCATCCCGAATTGGTGGATCAAACCCGTATGCGTCTGGAAAATAACGATACCGATCAATTTATGTGCAGTTACCGCGTTTTTGCCTATCAGGGGGCCGAAATTGCTGGGCGTTTGGGTGAAATTCAAGTGCCTACTTTGGTGACAACGGGCGGGCTTGATACCGGCTCTACGCCTGCAATGGCGCGTCAAATGGCGGTTGAAATCCCGAATGCGCGTTGTGTGATTTTCAAGAATACTGCCCATATGACCCCTATGCAAAAGCCTGTTGAGCTGGCAGGGTCGATCGTGGATTTACTGGCTAAGGAAACCCGATGACATATCAGCTTTATATTGACGGGGCCTTTTGCGACGGGGCCAAGGGCGGGCGTATTGACTGTGTGAACCCCAGTGATGAAACGGTATGGACATCTGTCCCCGAAGCCACCGAAGTTGATGTTGACCGTGCCGTAGAAGCAGCGCACCGTGCTTTTACGGGTGGCCCTTGGGCCTCTATGACACCGACGGCGCGGGGTAAATGCCTGCACCGTTTGGGCGATATATTGGAACGGCGGGCAGGGGAATTTGCCGAAGTGGAAAGCCGCGATTCAGGTAAAATCCTGCGCGAAACCGCCGCCCAATGCCGCTATATGGCGGATTATCTGCGGTTTTACGGCGGACTGGCCGATAAGGTTACCGGCCAAACTCTGCCGCATGACAAGCCCGATATGATCTGTATGACCATCCGTGAACCTTTGGGGGTTGTTGCCGCCGTGGTGCCTTGGAACAGTCAGATATTTTTGACCTGCGTCAAGCTTGGCCCCGCCCTTGCTATGGGTAATACGCTTGTCATCAAGGCGTCCGAAGATGCGCCGTGCCCGGTGTTGAAATTCGCCGAAATGGTCGACGAGGCAGGGTTTCCGCCCGGTGTGGTGAATATTATTGCAGGTTACGGGGCCACATGTGGTGCGCGGTTGACTTCGCACCCGGATGTGGCGCGTGTGGCCTTTACCGGCGGGGTAGATGCGGCGCGCAATGTGGTGCGCAATACCGCCGACAATTTTGCGCTATTGACCTTGGAGCTGGGCGGCAAGGCACCGGTTCTGGTGTTTGACGATGCCGATCTGGAAAGTGCTGCCAACGGGGTCGTGGCGGGTGTTTTTGCCGCCGCAGGGCAATCCTGTGTGTCGGGCTCGCGGCTGATTGTGCAACAGGGTGTGCGCGATGTGTTTCTGGATATGTTGATCAAAAAAGCCCAAGCGATCAGGATTGGCGACCCTTTGGATAAGGCGACGGAAATGGGGCCGCTTTGCACACGGCGTCAACGCGACCGTATTCAAGATTTGCTGGGCAAAAGCATTACCAAAGGTGCCAAGGTTTTAACTGGGGGTAAAATCCCCGAAGGCTTTGACAAAGGTTATTACTATGAGCCGACTATCGTGTCTTGTGATGTGGACGGTATAGATGTTTTCGAAGAGGAACTGTTTGGCCCAGTGTTAAGTGTGCGAAGTTTCAAAACTGAAGATGAGGCGGTAACCTTGGCCAATGCCTCGCGGTTCCATTATGCGGGCGGGGCGTTTACCCGCGATTTGGCGCGCGGCATGCGCATGACCCGCAAGCTGGCAGGCGGTATTACCTATATCAACACATGGCGGGTAATTTCGCCTGTGGCACCTTTTGGCGGTAACAAGGACACTGGCTATGGCCGCGAAAGCGGGCTGGATACGATGCTGGACTATTCGCGCACCCGTACGGTGTGGATCAACACATCCGATAAGCCGATGGCTGACCCGTTTGTCATGCGTTAGCGGTTATTTGTCCGTCCGGATATGCAACACACGGTCCAGCAAAATAGCGACGATTACGATGATAAAGCCGCTTTCGAAACCAAGGGCCGTGTTGACGGAATTCAACGCGCGCACCACCGGAACACCCAAACCGTCCGCGCCCACAAGGGCGGCGATTACCACCATCGAAAGCGATAGCATGATGGTTTGGTTCAGCCCGGTCATGATTTGCGGCATGGCGTTGGGCAGTTCCACATTGAACAGCTTTTGCCGCCTTGTAGAACCAAAACTGTCGGCAGCTTCCAACTGGTCTTCGGGCACTTGCGAAATGCCCAGATAGGTCAGGCGGATAGGGGCGGGCAGCACGAAAATCACTGTGGCGATCAGTCCGGGCACCATACCAATGCCGAAAAACACGATGGCAGGGATCAGGTAAACAAAAGTCGGCAGGGTCTGCATCAAGTCCAGAACTGGGGCCAGGTATGCGTATAATTTCGGCTTGTGGCCGATCCAGATACCGATCGGCACACCAACCCCCATGCAGACCACACAGGCCGATAACACCAGTGTCAGGCTTTCGGTGGTTTCACCCCAATAGCCCTGATTGACGATCAAAAGCAGGCCGAGAACCACCAGCAGGCAGATTCTCCATGATTTTTGTAAAAACCAGGCAATAAGAGTGAAGACCGCGATTACAATCAGGGGATGCGGGGTTTGCAACACCCAAAGAAACGATTTGATCAGGTGTTCCAGAACGGTCGAGAGCAAGTCAAAGAATGTTTCGCCATGGGTTTGTAGCCAGTCGAAAATATGTTTCGCGGTTTTTCCGATGGGAATTTTTGTGTCTGTCAGCCAATTCATGTGAAAACCTATCGCTAAAAAAACGGCCCCGCACCGATATGGGCAGGGCCGCTTTGGTTATGATGTACGGGTTACAAGCCCAAGGCAGATTTAACTGCAACCATGGCATCGCCACCGTCTTTGGTGGTCACACCAGCCAACCACGGGGTCAAAACATCAGGGTGTGCCGCCAACCAGGTTTTGGCCGCTGCGCTTGGATCTTCACCATCGTCCAGAATTGCGCCCATGATTTCATTTTCCATGGCCAGACTGAATTTTTGATTTTTCAGCAAGGTTCCGACGTTTTTACACTCGCTAGTGTAACCTGCGCGGGTGTTGGTATATACCGTTGCACCGCCCAAGTTCGGGCCGAAATAATCGTCGCCACCGGTTAGATAAGACATGTTATAGTTTGCATTCATTGGGTGCGGTTCCCAGCCCAAAAATACAATCGGTTCATTTTTCTTGTCCAGACGTTTGACCTGCGCGAGCATGCCTTGTTCGGAGCTTTCGATGACTTTGAAGCCTTTCAGGCCGAAAGCGTTTTTGTCGATCATATCCTGGATTAGACGGTTGCCGTCATTGCCCGGCTCGATGCCGTAGATTTTACCGTCCAGAGCATCTTTGGCTTTGGCAATATCAGCAAAATCCTTGATGCCCATTTTGGCGGCGGCCTCATTTACGGCCAATGTGTATTTGGCCCCTTCAAGGTTGGCCCCGACAGTGTCGACAGACCCTTCATCGCGGTATTTGGCAATGTCGCCTTCCATCGTTGGCATCCAGTTGCCAAGGAAAACGTCGATATCGTCACCTGCCATGCCCGCATAGGTTACAGGCACGGATAAAACTTTAATTTTAGTGTCATAGCCCAAGGCATCGAGTACAAGGGTTGTCGCGGCAGTTGTCGAGGTAATATCTGTCCAACCTACGTCGGAAAAGATGACTTTATCGCAGCCAGCGGCATTTGCTCCAGTTGCAATTGTGCATAGCGCAGCAATAGCCGAAGCTGTGGTTTTAAGTGAGTGCATTTTAATCTCCCATTTTTAATGATCCTAGGGTAATAGAAAACACAGACGATTAAAATGCAAGATTTATTTGACTCGCCAGTCAATAAAAATTTTGCGGCTTATGTCAACCGGATTTAAGGACTGATATGCCCAAATTAGGAATGAAACCAATACGGTGCAAAGCCTTGATAGAGGCGGCAATTTGCGAGATCGGTGAAGTGGGTTCATTGAATGTTACGGTCGGAAAAATTGCCAAAAGAGCGGGTGTTTCCAGTGCTTTGGCGCATCATTATTTTGGCAGCAAGGATCATATCCTGCTGGCGGCGA
>CAZMMG010000039.1:0-12487 GCA_964567355.1 uncultured Neptunicoccus sp. | reverse complement strand
TGCGAAGAAGGTGCCGGGTGGGGAGGGTGAGAGTGGGGGGGATGGGGGGTGAACAGAAGCAGACCTAGGGTGATGTGATGGTGTGACCCTAGCAAAGCGGTAGGCTTGGTGCAAATCTTTTGGGGGCATTGGCCAAGCTTCAGACGGTGGGCGGTGGCAATTTCGGCCTGATTTGCACTCCATCCTGCCCGCCTTGGGTTACGCAATATATTTCGGCTGCGTTAATCACATCCATAGGGCAGTGCCCGCACGAAGGGGGGTGTGAAGCACCCGCCCCAAGGGGCGGCGGACGCGCCCGGACGAGGTGTTTAGCCCGCGCCCCCCACGGTCAGCCCATATATCAGCAGGGTCGATTGGGCGCGCCTTTCCGCCTGAAAAAATACGCATCTACGGCGGAAAAATACTAAACTAGTTTACTGGTTTAGACGCCCTGAAAAATACCCCGCAAGATCGGTTTAGGCACTCAAATCTGACTGCCCCCCACGGTCAGCCCGCCGATCAGAAGTGTCGGTTGCCCGACCCCCACAGGCACCGACTGGCCGGCTTTGCCGCAGCTACCCATGCCGGGGTCAAGTTCCATGTCATTGCCGATCATACGGATGTTTTTCAGCGCGGTGGCTCCGTCACCGATCAGTGTGGCGCCTTTGACGGGTGCACCGACCTTGCCGTTTTCAACGCGGTAGGCTTCCGTGCAGGAAAACACGAATTTGCCGTTGGTGATGTCAACTTGCCCGCCGCCAAAGCCCACGGCGTAAATTCCGTCCTTGATCTCGGCCACGATATCCTCGCGCCGGGCCTGACCGCCCAGCATATAGGTATTGGTCATACGCGGCATCGGGGCGTGTGCATAGCTTTCACGCCGGCCGTTGCCAGTGGGTTTGACCCCCATCAGCCGCGCGTTTTGACGGTCTTGCATCAGCCCCACCAAAATGCCGTCCTCGATCAGGGTGTTTTTGCCCGATTGCGTGCCCTCGTCATCGAAACTGATCGAGCCACGCCTGTCGGGAATGGTGCCGTCATCCAACACGGTGACACCTTTGGCTGCTACACGCTGGCCCATCAGCCCAGCAAAGGCCGAGGTTTTCTTGCGGTTAAAATCGCCTTCCAGCCCGTGGCCCACGGCCTCGTGCAACAATATGCCGGGCCAGCCGCTGCCAAGGGCGACATCGAATGCGCCAGCAGGGGCCGGCACCGCGTCAAGGTTTACCAAGGCTATGCGCAAGGCTTCTTTGGCGGTGGCCTTCCAACTATCCGCCTGCATCAACCCCAACAACCCGTAGCGTCCGCCGCCGCCTGCGCTGCCAGTTTCACGCCGTCCGTTTTGTTCCACGATGACGCTGACATTCAGCCGTGTCAGTGGGCGGCTGTCGCGCAGGCGACTGCCTTCGGGGCGCAGTATCTCGACCTCTTGCAAGGATGCGGTCAGAGAGGCGGATACCTGTATCACCCGCTTGTCCAGTGAACGGGTATAATCATCGATTTCTTTCAACGTGTCTATTTTTACCGAAAATTCTGCATCCGCCATCGGGTCGGCATCAGTATATAACCGCTGGTTGGTCGGGGCGGGGGCCTCGGCCCATGTGCCACCGCCACTGCCCACAGCCAAACGCGCGGTTTCAGCGGCGCGTTTCAGGGCCTGAATGCTCATCTCGGTGGAATGGGCATAGCCTGCGGTCTCGCCGCGTATGGCACGCAGGCCAAAGCCTTCGGAGGCATCATAGGAGGCGGTTTTCAGCTTGCCGTCGTCGAAAACCAAAGCTTCCGAGCGGCGGCGTTCCAGAAAAAGTTCGCCGTCATCCGCACCATGAACCGCATCACGCAACACATTTAATGCGGCTTTTTCGTCAAAAGAGGTCTCGAATGGTGCAAAAATCTTTGTCGCTTGGGTCAATTTGGAATATCCTTTTCGGGCTGAACCTGTATAAAATGATGCAATGCGCTTAGCAAAAGCTTGTTCTTTGGATGATATTATGGTTTTTCAGCGCAAGGACACAACAGGGGATTCTGTCGTTTTCAACGATTTATATCCCGAGGGGGGCATCAGCCCATAATGAAGTAGGGACGAACGCATGTCAGTTGCAAAGATTTTCAATACAATAACAACGGCTTTGATCGGCCTGACCATTGCAGGCGGCGCATATGCGCAAGAGGCTTTGGAAGCCATCGGCAAACCAGTTAACAAAGCGATGGGCTTTCAGCCATCGGGCACGGATTTGGCGCGCGATGTGCATTGGCTGGATAATTTCATTTTGTATATCATTACTGGGATTGTCATTTTCGTCACTGTTTTACTTTTGATCTGCCTTATCAGGTTCAATAGCCGGGCCAATCCCAAGCCAGCAAGGTTCACCCATAATTCGGCTTTGGAAATTGTCTGGACACTGGCCCCGATCGTTATTCTGATCGCCATGATCCCACCATCCCTTACCCTGTTGTTCAAACAGGAGATAATCCCGCAAGCAGATGTGACCATCAAGGCCACGGGCAATCAGTGGTACTGGAACTATGAATATGTCGACAGTGAATTCGACTTTGACAGCTATCTGCTTGGTCACCCTGCTACATTGCCGGACGATGCTGCGGATCAGGCTTATAAAAAAACCCCTGCTGTTTTGAAGCTGTTGAAAGAAAAAGGCTATAACGAGGACGAGTTTCTACTCGCGACTGACACGGCAATGGTGGTGCCTGTGAACCAGACAATCGTTGTGCAAGTGACAGGCTCGGATGTGATCCATTCATGGACTGTTCCTGCCTTTGGTGTAAAACAGGATGCGGTTCCCGGGCGCTTGGCCGAATTGTGGTTCAAGGCTGACAAAATCGGTGTTTACTTTGGTCAATGTTCGCAGCTTTGCGGTAAAGACCATGCCTATATGCCAATCACGGTAAAAGTGGTCAGTCAGGATGATTATGAAGCTTGGCTTGAAGAAGCCTTTACCGACTATTCCGATGCGGGCACGCCGCGTAATGTTAAGGTCGCATCTGCGAACTAAGCCAACCTAAAGCGGGCTTGAAATATGGCCCGCTTTGCAACTTGAGTGCAGCAATTATGACCGATGCAAGTGTGATAGAAATACAGCCCGAGGCTGATTTTGGCGATTACGTTGCGCTGTTGAAGCCGCGTGTGATGTCTCTGGTGGTATTTACCGCTCTTGTTGGTTTGTTGGTGGCCCCTGTTTCGGTAAACCCCGTAATCGGTTTTGCCTCGGTTTTGTTTATTGCCGTCGGGGCTGGTGCTTCGGGTGCTTTGAACATGTGGTGGGACGCCGATATTGATGCGGTGATGAAACGCACGCGGGGGCGGCCTGTTCCCGCAGGGCGCGTAAGCGGTAACAGTGCGATGATATTCGGCCTGTGGTTGTCGGTCATTGCCGTGTTGATGCTGGGCCTGACCACGAATTATCTGGCAGCGGGGCTGCTGGCCTTTACGATTTTCTTTTATGCAGTGGTTTACACCATGTGGCTGAAACGCAGTACGCCGCAAAATATCGTGATCGGCGGTGCCGCAGGGGCTTTCCCGCCGATGATCGGTTGGGCCGTGGCAACGGGCAATGTGAGCGTCGACAGCATATTGATGTTCGCGCTGATTTTCATGTGGACGCCACCGCATTTCTGGGCTTTGGCCCTGTTTATGAACCACGATTACACGCAAGCCGGTGTGCCGATGTTGCCGGTGACCCACGGCAAGCGGGTGACGCGCAACCATATTCTGGTCTACACAATCGCTTTGGTTCCTGTGGCACTTGCACTGGCCTTTACCGGCATTGGCGGGCCGTTTTATTTTGCCGCATCCCTAGTGTTGAACGCCTTGTTCTTGAAAGGTGCATACGACATCTGGCAGCGCACCGAGGATCAGGCTGACGCGGATAACTGCGCGGTTGAGCGCAAGGTTTTTCGTATTTCTCTTTACTATCTTTTTGCGCATTTTGCGATGTTGCTGGTGGAAGCAATGGCCAAAGGTTTTGGCTTTAACTGGGCCGCTTGGCCGCATTGGGTGTAAGCGATGTCGGGTGCAGATGGTAAAATAAGCGAACGCCGCAAACGCAACAATCTTATGCTTGGCGGCGTGTTGTTGGGTTTTGTTGCTTTGGTTTTTGCCATTACTGTGGTGAAGATGATGGAGGGGCAGAATATGATGTCCTATGAACATGCCGCCCCTTCAGTGGGTCAAGCCCAATGAAAAAACCAAACAATAGAAACCTTGTCATTGTTCTGGTTGCGATTCCATCCGTCATGCTGGCCCTGTCGTTCGCGGCCGTCCCGTTATACAACATGTTTTGCCGTGTGACAGGCTTTGGCGGGGTGACGCAAGTGGCTGAAGAGGCCAGCACAGAAATCTTGGACCGGGTGATTGAAATTCGCTTTGACGGCTCTTTGGAAAAAGATATGCCGTGGACATTCAAACCTTCGCAACATACCATGAAGCTGAAAATCGGGGAGACCGGCATTGCCTATTATGACGCTTACAACCCGACCGATAAAGCTATAGCGGGCTCTGCCAGCTATAATGTTTTTCCCTATGCTGCGGGGGCGTATTTCACCAAGATCGAATGTTTTTGCTTCACCATGCAGGTCTTGCAGCCGGGTGAACATGCAAAGATGCCGGTGACTTTTTACGTTGACCCCGACATGGTCAACGACCCGGATGCCAAATATATCAATTCCATTACGTTGAGCTACACATTTCATGTGGCCGATTTACCGGAAGAAGAACAAGCAAGCCTTGATTTGGGCGGGCAAAACAACATAAGAACACTAGAGTAAACCAAGGGGATTCCACAATGGCGCATGAAAAAAACCATGACTACCACATTTTACAACCAAGTATCTGGCCATTCATGGGGGCCTTGGGCGGCTTCACCATGCTTGCAGGTGCTGTTTTGTGGATGCACGATGTTACACCGTTTGTGTTCTTAATCGGCTTTGTCACCGTTCTATACGTGATGTATTCATGGTGGTCTGACGTTGTCAGAGAGGCCAATGTCGGCGATCACACGCCGGTTGTCTCTTTAGGCCTGCGCTACGGTGTGATCCTGTTCATCACCTCGGAAGTGATGTTCTTTGTCGCTTGGTTTTGGGCGTTTTTCAAAAATGCCTTGTATCCGATGGCCGAAGACTTTCCAATTGTTCAAGGTGTTTGGCCGCCTGTTGGTATTGAAACTTTTGACCCTTGGCATTTGCCATTGATCAACACGCTGATCCTGTTGTGTTCGGGATGTTTTTGCACTTGGGCGCACCATGCGCTTGTGCATGAAAATGATCGCAAAGGCCTGAAAAACGGCCTGATCGGCGCAGTCGTTTTGGGGGCTTTGTTTACCGTGTTCCAAGCCTATGAATACAGCCACGCGGCGTTTGGCTTCTCGGGCAATATTTACGGTGCAACTTTCTTTATGGCGACAGGCTTTCACGGCTTTCACGTTATTGTCGGGACTATCTTTTTGCTGGTCTGCTACTTTCGCGCCCGTTCAGGCGCGTTTAGCCCCGAGCATCACCTCGGTCTGGAAGCTGCCGCATGGTACTGGCACTTCGTTGATGTTGTGTGGTTGTTTTTGTTCTTCGCCGTTTACATCTGGGGCGGCGGTGCAAACTAACGCCTTTTATCAACGATAAAAATATAATCCAAGGCGCGGGTATTAAGTCCGCGCCTTTCCTTATGGAGGTCTTGATTTGACCAAACGCATGATCTTTCCAATTATTTTAGGTATCATCGGCATTGCCATTCTTTTGTCTTTAGGGTTTTGGCAAGTGCGCAGAATGCATTGGAAAAATAATATGTTTGCGCAAATCGAGGCGCGTTTGGCAGCCCCGCCTGTGGCTTTGCCTGTTAAACCGAATATAAAGACCGACAGCCGTCTGTCGGTGCGCGTGACAGCTCTGATCGGTTTTGATGAGGCCCATGTGCTGACCTCTTCGAAACGCGGTGACCCGGGGTTTAGGGTGATCGTGCCTGCCCTGACAAAACCGGGTGGGCGGCGTATCCTGATCGATATGGGCTTTATCCCCGAGGCGCAAAAGCACACTGTGCGCAAACCGCAAACCGTCACTGTCCTTGGCAATCTTCTATGGCCGAATGAGACCGACAATTACACGCCCGATCCTAATATGGAAAAAAACATCTGGTTTGCCCGCGACGCGGTGAAAATGGCGGCTCATTTCGATACCGAACCGTTTTTGGTCGTGGCCCGCAGGATCGAGCAGGGTGATTATGGCACCCGCCCGCAACCCATTGGCTTTGACATTCCGAACAATCATAAGGAATATGCAATCACATGGTTTTCATTGGCCTTGGTATGGTTTGGGATGACACTCTATCTGCTTTATCGTATCAAACAAAAAACCGTTTAATCTGGAATACGAATTGATGAAATATATCTCAACCCGTGGGCAATCGCCTGCACTGACATTCGAACAAGCCATGCTGTCAGGTTTAGCCCGTGATGGCGGGCTTTATGTGCCTGAAACATGGCCAACTCTAAGCGCGGATGAAATCGCGGGCTTTGCCGGTAAATCCTATGAAGAAGTTGCCTTTGCGGTGATGAAACCCTTCATCGGTGATACTTTTACAGATATCGAATTTTTGGAGATTATCCACAAAGCCTATGCAGGTTTTAAGCATATTGCCAAATGCCCGCTAAAACAGCTTGATGAAAACCACTACCTGTTAGAGCTGTTCCACGGCCCGACACTGGCGTTCAAAGATGTGGCGATGCAACTGATCGGGCAAATGTTCGAGCGCGCCCTTAAACGGCGCGGTGAGCGCGTCACGATTGTGGGGGCAACATCAGGTGATACCGGTTCGGCCGCGATTGAGGCGTTCAAGGGGCTGGAAGCGGTCGATGTGTTTATCATGTTCCCGGATGGTCGGGTATCGGATGTGCAACGCCGCCAGATGACCACACCGGATGAAAGCAACATCCACGCCTTGGCCGTTACCGGTGACTTTGACGATTGTCAGGGCCTGCTGAAAGATATGTTCAATGATTTTGACTTCCGAGATGAGGTCAAACTTGCCGGCGTGAATAGCATCAACTGGGCGCGTGTGATGGCGCAGGTGGTTTATTACTTCACTTCGGCGGTGTCCTTGGGCGCACCAAAGCGCAAGGTTTCTTTCACCGTGCCGACGGGTAATTTCGGCGATATTTTCGCAGGCTATGTGGCCAAGCGCATGGGGCTGCCCATCGACCGTTTGGTAATAGCCACCAACCAGAACGACATCCTGCACCGCACCATGCAATCGGGCGAACATACCAAAATGGGTGTGACCCCTTCGATCAGCCCATCGATGGACATCGAGGTCAGCTCTAATTTTGAGCGCCTGATCTTTGATCTTTATGACCGCGAAGGCGAAGCCGTGGCGCAATTGATGGAAGCGTTGAAAGCAGACGGCACATTTACCTTGTCGCAAGGGGCGGTTGAAAAACTGCGCGCCGAATTTGACAGTGGCAGTTCATCGGAAGCGGAAACTTCGGCGATGATCCAACGGGTTTACGCCGACACAGGTGAGGTGCTCTGCCCGCATTCCGCTGTTGCAGTGAAAGTATCTAACAGCATTTTACGCGATGAAACCGTGCCGATGATCACCTTGGCTACCGCCCATCCCGCCAAATTCCCAGCCGCCGTTGAAGCGGCCTGCGGGGTGCATCCCGATTTGCCTAAACACATGGCTGGTTTGTTCGCACGCGAAGAACGTATGACAAAAGTGGACAATGATCTGGGCGCAATAGAGGCCCTGATCCGTGAAAGGATTGCTTCGTGAGCGTTGAACTAACCACCCTTGCAAACGGGTTTCGTATCGTTTCAGAAAATATGCCGGGCTTGCAATCCGCCTCGTTAGGCGTGTGGGTATCTGCAGGCGGGCGCCATGAACGCAGCGATCAAAACGGCATTGCGCATTTTCTGGAACATATGGCCTTTAAGGGCACCAAGCGGCGCAACGCCTTGCAAATCGCCGAAGCGATTGAGGATGTCGGCGGGTTTATCAACGCGTACACCAGCCGCGAGACCACCGCCTATTATGTGCGGGTGTTACAAAAGGATGTGCCGCTTGCTTTTGACGTGATTTCCGACATCGTGTTGAACTCTACCTATGATCCACGCGAACTGGAGGTTGAGCGCGGGGTGATTTTGCAGGAAATAGGACAATCGCTGGATACGCCAGATGATATCATCTTTGACTGGCTGCAAGAGGTGTCTTATCCAGATCAACCTTTCGGGCGCACGATTTTGGGGCCATCCGAGCGGGTTGAACGCTTTTCACGCGAAAACCTGGCCGAGTTTGTGGGGCAAAACTATGTGCCGAACCAGATGATCCTTGCGGCCGCAGGTGCTGTGGACCACGGCGAACTTGTGCGCATGGCCGAAGCCAGTTTTGGCCACTTGGCATCGGCAAACGGCCTGATTGCCCAGCCAGCAACCTATAAGGGCGGCGAATGCCGTGTGGTCAAGGATTTGGAGCAGGCGCATTTTGCGCTGTCGCTGGAAACCCAAGGCTATATGAGCAACGATGTTTACACAGGCCAAGTTTACGCCGTGGCGATGGGTGGCGGGATGTCCTCGCGGCTGTTCCAGGAAGCGCGCGAAAAACGCGGGCTTTGCTATACGATTTATGCCCAAGCCGGGGCCTATTCCGATACCGGTACGCTAACGATCTATTCCGGTACCAGTGGCGCGGATGTGGCCGGCTTGTCGGAACTTTGTATCGATGAGCTGAAACGCTCGGCAGAAGACATGAACGCGGCGGAACTTGACCGCGCCCGCAACCAGATGAAAGCAGGGCTGTTGATGGGGCTGGAAAGCCCCGCATCGCGCTGCGAGCGGCTGGCCCGGATGGTGGGGGTTTGGGGTAGGGTGCCCGATCTGGAAGAGGTCGTCGGCAAAATCGACGCGGTTACGGTGCAAACAGTTTCCGATTATGCCCGGCGTCTATGCGAAAAATCGGCCCCCTCGATGGCACTTTACGGCCCCGTGGAACAAACCCCGGATGTCGCAGTTTTGGCAGAAAAGTTGGCGGCATAATTACATGTTTGGGCGTAAATCCAGAGTTACCATCGAAACCGACCGCCTGACCCTGCGCCTGCCTGTTCAAAAAGACCATCCGCAATGGGTGCGCCTGCGCCAAGCCAGTGCTGAATTTCTGACTCCGTGGGAACCGGTTTGGGCGCAAGACCATTTTTCCAGACGCGCCTTTGGTAACCGGGTGTACTGGGCCAAAAAAACCTTCGATGCCGGGCGCGGCGCCCCTTTGTTCATGATCAGACGGGCCGATAATACGCTTGTAGGGGCGATCACATTGGATAATATCCGCCGTGGCCCGTCGCAAACCGGGACGTTGGGCTATTGGACGGGGCAGGAATTTGCCCGTTTGGGTTATATGTCCGAAGCGGTTAAAGCGTTAGTACATTATGCCTTTGCCGATCTTGATCTGTCTCGGATTGAAGCGGCTTGTTTGCCTGACAATACGCCATCACGCGGGGTTCTGGAACAGTCTGGTTTCAAATACGAAGGCGTAGCGCAGGCCTATTTGCAGATCAATGGCCGCTGGTGTAATCATGTGCTTTATTCCAATCTGCGCAATGACCGTCGTGGCAAAACCGATGTTTGCTAGGTTTGCCCGACTTGCGCTAGGGTGCGCATTATGACGTTATCACCTGCCACCCCTGAATTTTTGACCGCACTAGCAGCTGTGCTGCCTGCCGATACAATATCGGATGCAACCGATGCCTATCTGCGCGAAGAACGCGGCTTCGTGCACGGCACTGCCGCCTGTCTGGCGCGGCCCCGCTCTGTGCAGGATGTCGCCACGATTGTAGGTCTGTGCAACCAACACCACGTTGGCCTGATCCCCTATGCAGGCGGCACCGGTCTGGTGGGCGGGCAGGTAGCGGCACTGATGCCGGCACCTATGATGTTGTCGGTTGAACGAATGACGGCTGTGCGCAATCTGGATGTGGAAAATAATACCATCACGGTGGAAGCGGGGGCTATCCTTGCGGATGTGCAAACGGCTGCGGATCAAGCTGATCGCCTGTTTCCGCTGTCGCTGGCAGCGCAAGGCAGTTGCCGCATCGGCGGTAATCTGGCCACCAATGCAGGCGGTACACAAGTGCTGCGCTACGGCAATGCGCGTGATCTGTGTCTGGGGCTGGAAGCGGTATTGCCCGATGGCTCGATTTATCACGGGCTGTCGGGGCTGCGCAAAGACAACACCGGGTTTGATTTGCGCAACCTGCTGATAGGATCAGAAGGTGCTTTGGGCATTATCACTGCCGCCACCCTGAAATTATATGCCAAACCGAATGAGGTTGCGACTGCGCTGGCGGTTGTGGCGTCACCCAAAGCTGCGGTTGATTTGCTGGGGGTGGTGCAATCCCAATTGGATGGGTTGGTGTCTGGGTTCGAGCTGATCCACCGGCAGGGTCTGGAATTTCTGTCCGAAACGATGCCCGATATACGTCAACCCTTTGCTACAGACCCTGAATGGATGGTGCTGATCGAGGTCGCTGGCGGGCAGGGTGCGCGGCTTGATGTTCGGCTTTTATCGGCTTTGGAAGGCACCATTGAAAGCGGGCTGGTTCAGGATGTGCTGATCGCGCAAAATACTCGGCAAGCTGAAGAATTCTGGCATCTGCGTGAAAGTATTCCCTTGGCCAACAAAGCTGTTGGGGCGATTTCTAGCCACGACATCTCGGTGCCGATCTCGGCAATCCCTGCGTTTATTCAAAAGGGCTTTGATGCGCTGGCAGAACTTGGTGATCTGCGCGTCAACTGTTTTGGCCATGTCGGCGATGGCAATCTGCACTACAATGTCTATCCCGCCAAAGGTGTTGTGCGGGACGTTATGATGCATCTGCAACCTGCGATCAAACGGGTGGTTTACGATCTGGTTCACGATTTTGGCGGATCAATCTCGGCGGAACATGGCATTGGCCGAATGAAGCTAGATGATCTGGAAAAATACGGCGACCCTGCCAAACTGGCGGCAATGACCCGCATCAAGACCGCCCTTGACCACAATGGCATCATGAACCCGGGTGTTATCATACGGCCCTAATTGTGCATAAATTTACGCCCTGCCAGAGGGTACAAGCAGGGCGCATTATCAAGCAACAGTGTCCCGTATGAGAACAAATTCAC
This sequence comes from uncultured Neptunicoccus sp., assembly GCA_964567355.1. Lineage (GTDB taxonomy): Bacteria > Pseudomonadota > Alphaproteobacteria > Rhodobacterales > Rhodobacteraceae > Amylibacter. The sequence continues at coordinate 1,357 of CAZMMG010000039.1, read as the reverse complement.
TTTAACAGCAACATGGTTACGAAATGCTTAAGACAGGTGATATTTCCTTAGCGTTCACTTTTGCCTTTCGCCCTTTCAAAGGCCATTCTGGTTTTTGCGGCGACATCAAAGAACGGACGCGGCGGTATCCAGCCGGGTTTTTGCAATGAATTTGCTGTGTCCAGCAATGCAGACGGCGCATCCATCGCCAAATCAACAATCAATTTGCCCATGATAGATCCGCGTGCAACGCCGGATGCGTTATAGCATCCGGCGGCAAAAACACTGTTTGATAACCTGCTGAACACCGGCTTCGAATTCGCGCTGACACAAATATTACCCGACCAAGTGTATTCAATCGCATCTGCGGCCAGCCACGGGAATCTTTTTCTCAACCCCTGATAATGGATGTCCCGCCGCTTCGCCAATGTGGGTAAATCAATGCCCGATGGACGGTATTCCGCAGTGTTGCGGATCAAAATGCGCCGATCTTTTGTTAGCCGCATTGTCGCCCCAAGGGATTGCGGCGATAACACCCCCCACGAGGCCGCGTGGCCAATGGCATCTTCTTCGGCCTTGCTGAGCGGGCGGGTCAAACTGGCGGTGAGTGCCAGCGGAAACACACGGGCATTCTGAATGCCCAGCCTTGGCATGAATGCATTGACCCCGACGATCACCCGGTTTGCGTGCAACGTGCCATCTTTCAGGGTTAGGACGGCCCCATCGCCATTTTGCGCCAACTTTAAGACAGGCGAGTTCTCATAGACCTCGGCTTGGTTAGGTAGGGTGTCCGCCAGTCCTTTTGCCAATGCCGCAGGTTGCACCAAGGCCCCGCCGGTTGAAAGAACCCCCAGCTTATAGTGATCGGTGCCAAGGCGTTGTTGCAAAGCGGCCTGATCCAATAGGGTCGCGTTAAGGCCCATATCGGCAAAAGCCTGCGCATGGTGGCGCAGCTTATCAAAATTTTTCGGCGACACTGCGGCATGAATAGATCCGGTATCATCCCACTGACAGTCGATTTTATGGGTCTTTACAAGTTGTTTTAGCGCGGCAACGCCCGCATGATCCAGCGCGTTTAACGCTGCATAGTCAGCCTGCCCGCTTGGCGATGAAAGGGCCGCATGTCCGGGTGACTCATTAGCAACAACAAAGCCGGAATTACGCCCTGTCGCGCCTTGCCCGACCCGTTTGCCGTCAAGCAGAACAATTCGCGCATTCGGATCAAGTTGCGCAATTCGCCGCGCCGCCGCAAGGCCGGTAAACCCGCCGCCGATAATCGCCCAATCTGTTGTTTGGGTACCGCTAAAGGTTGGGCGTTGCTTGTAATCACCTGCTAAAGCCACCCAACCGCAAATATCTGTAATAGAGTGATCCATGG
>CAZMMG010000038.1:0-12490 GCA_964567355.1 uncultured Neptunicoccus sp. | reverse complement strand
ATGTTTGATGGTGCGCATATTGTGTAAACGGTCGCCCAGTTTGACCAAAATCACCCGCACATCTTTGGACATGGCCAGTAACAGCTTGCGGACATTTTCTGCCTGTTTGGCATCTTTCGATGACAATTCCAGATTTGTCAGCTTGGTAACACCGTCAACCAATTCTGCAATTTCAACCCCGAAACCTTTGGCAATTTCCTTATAACTTGCATCGGTATCTTCGATTGTATCATGCAACAGGGCAGTGATAATTGTGGAATCGTCCAGGTTTTGCTCTGCCAACAACATCGCCACTGCGGCAGGATGGGTGAAATAAAGCTCACCCGAATGACGTGTTTGCCCTTCATGCATCACCTTAGCATATTCATACGCTTGCGTAATAAGCTTGGCGTTTGTATTTGGATTATAAGCGCGGACGCAATCTAAAAGGTCATCAACAGGTATCATGTCGGCTGCTCTTTATTCGGGCGCCGTGCCGAGGACGCCCCCGACAAGTGTCCTTATTTCATTTCCTGGGCTTCCATCAGGGCGCGTAACAGGTTTTCTTCCGACATGTCATCATCAGCGGTATCTGTTTCCTCGCCCATCAAAAGCGCCATTTGATCTTCTTCAGGTTCATCCACTTCGATCTGCGTTTGAAAGCTTTCGATGGCTGCTTCCATCAAAGTGTCAGCTGTCTGGGTTTCCTCGGCTATTTCACGAAGGGCTACAACTGGGTTTTTATCATTGTCGCGCGGAACCGTAATTTCTGCGCCGGTAGACAATTCGCGCGCACGATGTGCGGCCAGTAAAACCAGATCAAAATGGTTGGCAACCTTATCTACGCAATCTTCAACTGTGACACGAGCCATGGGGAAACTCCGAAAAATGGTGTGAATGAAACGGCTCTCTACGCTCTTTCCCTAATAATGGCAAGGGCAATAGCAGCCTTAAATCTGCACTATTTCGCTTAAGTCGCGCCTGTCAATTTGCTCCAAAAGCACATCGATATGCATATGTGTTACAGGATGCACCCAATCGGGCGCAACCGACTTCAGCGGCACCAAAACAAAGCCGCGATCTTGCAACCGAGGGTGTGGCAAAATCAGATCGTCCGGCCAAGTGGTTTTTTGCAACTCTAGCGGCATATCGCGCCATTTGCGATAAATCTTGGGCGAGGGCAGAACCGTGCCAGCGTAATCCAGTATATCAACATCGACAACACGCGCACCCCAACGCGCTTTTCGCACCCGTCCCAGTTTGTTTTCAACCCGGTGAATGGCGGCCAGCAAATCCTGCGGGCTTAGCGCGGTTCTGGCACGTATAACCGAGTTCACATAATCCGGGCCACTACCTGCGGGAAAAGCGGGCGTTTGAAAAAATGGACTAAATGTGGTATCATTCAACACGGCATCCATTAACAAAGCATAGGCCGCTTGAATTAGCCTTTTCGGCCCAAGAGTTTGGCTTTCCAAGTTAGACCCGAATGCCAGATAAATTGTCTTTTGGTCAGGTTTATCATTTTCAGCTTGATACAAAAAAATATGCCCCTATGTTCATGCGGGTTCAGCCCGTGGGCACACGCAAATACTTTAGTCTATTGGTTGAACTAGATGTATGAAATATAATTTAAAAAGGGAAACCTTATGTTTTACCGGGATGAGCGCTTAGCTCTTTTCATTGATGGCTCTAATTTATATGCAGCTGCAAAATCACTGGGATTTGATATAGATTACAAACTGTTAAGATCCGAGTTCATGCGCCGTGGCAAATTGTTGCGCGCATTCTACTATACCGCCCTATTGGAAAACGATGAATATTCACCGATACGGCCCTTGGTCGATTGGTTGAATTATAACGGTTTCACCATGGTGACAAAAGCGGCCAAGGAATACACTGATTCTATGGGTCGAAAAAAAGTCAAAGGCAACATGGACATTGAATTGGCCGTGAATGCGATGGAACTGGCTCCGCATGTGGATCACATGGTGATTTTTTCTGGTGACGGCGATTATCGGCCTTTGGTCGAATCATTGCAGCGCCAAGGTGTGCGCGTCTCGGTGGTTTCCACCATTCGCTCACAACCTCCAATGATCTCGGACGATTTGCGTCGCCAGGCGGATAATTTCATCGAACTTGATGAATTGCGTGAAGTCGTCGGCCGCCCTATGCGCCCTGACATCACCCAAAACGATCCCGGCATTGAAGCGGAATAGCCAAACAAAATCTTTAAGCCCCGACCACTGACGTTTGGGGCTTAAAACCTTTCGGGATTTGTGCCATATCAAGCCCCATGAAACAAAAACTCACCCTTTATCTTGCCGCCCCGCGCGGATTTTGCGCTGGTGTTGACCGCGCCATAAAAATCGTCGAAATGGCGATCGAAAAATGGGGTGCGCCAGTCTATGTGCGTCACGAGATTGTCCATAACAAATATGTTGTCGACGGGTTGCGTGCCAAAGGGGCAGTTTTTGTCGAAAATTTGGATGAATGCCCTAACGACAGACCGGTAATTTTTTCCGCCCACGGCGTGCCAAAGTCCGTACCCGCATCGGCCAAAGCCCGTAACATGATCTATCTGGACGCCACCTGCCCGCTGGTGTCGAAAGTTCATATAGAAGCAGAACGGCACCACCAAAACGGCTTGCAGATGGTGATGATCGGCCATGCTGGACACCCCGAAACCATCGGCACCATGGGGCAACTGCCCGATGGCGAGGTTTTGCTGGTGGAAACCCCCGAGGATGTTGCAAAGCTTGCGCCGCGCGATGCGGATAAACTGGCCTTTATCACCCAGACCACCCTAAGTGTGGATGACACCATCCAGATCGTGAAGGCGCTGCAAAAACGGTTTCCCAACATTATCGGCCCGCATAAGGAAGACATTTGTTACGCCACGACCAACCGTCAAGAAGCGGTCAAAGCCGTAGCCCCCAAAATCGATGCGCTTTTGGTAATCGGTGCGCCCAATTCATCAAACTCAAGACGGCTTGTCGAGGTTGGCGCAAACGCGGGTTGCAGCTATTCGCAACTGGTACAACGCGCCCGCGATATTGACTGGCGCGCCATGGACGGCGTGAGGTCGGTGGGCATCACCGCAGGGGCCTCTGCCCCCGAAGTGCTAATCGAAGAGGTTATAGACGCGTTCAATAACCGCTATGATGTCACCACAGAAATTGTCGAAACCGCTGTAGAGAATGTGGCGTTCAAAGTTCCGCACATATTACGCAAGGTCGTACAATAATGGCAGATAAAAAAACCATCGCAACCTATAACGCCAGCGCAGCCGATTATGAAAACCGTTTCAGCCGCACCACACCCGACCGCGATTTACGCAGATTTATCGAAGCCATTCCAAAGGGCGGTCTGGTGCTGGATTGGGGCTGTGGCCCGGGAAATTCCGCTGCCATGATGCAAGCGGCAGGACTAAAGGCCGAAGCGGTTGATGCCTCTGAAAAAATGGTTGAACTGGCGCGGGAAAAATATCGGCTGGACGCAAAGATCGCAAGTTTTTCCGATCTGGACGCGGTCGATTATTACCATGGTATCTGGGCCAATTTCAGCCTGTTGCACGCACCAAAATCCGACATGGCGAACCACCTTCAGGCAGCCCATGCAGCTTTGAAAAAAGGCGGTTTTTTGCACATCGGCATGAAACTTGGCGTAGGTGGAAAACGCGATAAAATGGCACGCATGTACACATATTACGAAAGTGGCGAACTCAAAGACCTGCTGACGAATGCAGGCTTTGGCATTAGCTTTACCCGCACCGACACCATGACCGGTATGACCGGTCATGAAGAACCCTTTATCATCATCAATGCCGATGCCTAAGCTATTCGCCTATACGGACGGCGCCTGTTCCGGCAATCCCGGCCCCGGCGGCTGGGGCGTTCTGATGCTGGCCCGCAAGGGTGACACCATTCTAAAACAACGCGAACTTAGCGGCGGAGCCGCCCATACCACCAACAACCAAATGGAACTGATGGCGGCGATCAGTGCCTTGGAAACTCTGGCAAAACCCAGTGCCATTACCATCGTCACCGATAGTGTTTATGTCAAAGACGGCATTACCAAATGGATCCATGGCTGGAAGAAAAACGGTTGGCGCAATGCGTCCAAGAAACCGGTTAAAAACACCGAGCTGTGGCAGCGTCTGGACACGGCCACCAAGCGGCATCAGATCACATGGCAATGGATCAAAGGCCACGCAGGGCACATGGAAAACGAACGCGCAGATGAGTTGGCACGCATGGGCATGGCGCCGTTCAAACCATCCTGATGGCCAGAACATTGTCGTAATCCTGCACCGGTCTGGCGCAATATTGCTTGCTCCCCCCGATATTTCAGCGTCCTATTGTAGGCCTAAGCATCACCACAGGAAATCCCATGACACAAACCATGGCCGATTTTGCCGCCAACCTGACCTATAAGGATTTGCCTGACCCGCTGCTGCGTATCTTGCGGCGCAGCTTTTTTGACACCATGGGCGTAGCCGCAATCGGGTCGACAACCAATATGTCAAGCATCTCCCGTAAAGCCGCTTTGGCGGTTTTCGGCACTGGTAGTGCAGGCGGGGCACGTATCTTAATGGATGGCAACACGCTTAGCCCCGCAGGTGCGGCCATGGCAGGTGCCTTTATGGTCGACAGCATAGATGCCCATGACAGCACATCTTACAATAAGGGGCACGCCGGATCGGCGGTTTTTCCCGCCTTGCTGGCCGTTGCCGACGCCATGCGCGCAAACGGCGCACCCGTAACGGGGCACGACTTTGCCACATGGCTGGCCATAGCCTATGAGGTCAGCTACCGCGCGGGCCAAGTACAACACGCGACTTGCGCCGATTACCATACATCCGGCGCCTGGACTGCCGTGGGCGTGGCTGCCGCCTGTGCCAGAATGCTGGGGGGAGACAGTGAAACGATCCGCCATGCCGCAGGTATCGGTGAATATCACGGGCCACGCAGCCAGATGATGCGCTGTATCGATCACCCCACCATGCTGCGCGACGGCGTCGGCTGGGGTGCGCCCTCTGGTGTCACCGCCGCCTATCTGGCGCGGGCCGGCTTTACCGGCGCACCGGCCCTGACCTGCGAAGGCGATGATGCTAAACCTTTTTGGTCTGATCTGGGCAAGCACTGGCTTACTGTTGAGCACACCAGCTACAAACCCTATCCCTGTTGTCGCTGGGCGCATCCATCCATTGACGCAGTGCAGGACTTGATGCGGGATAACAACCTGACCCACAAACATATCAAAGCGGTGAAAATAAAAACCTTCCACAACGCCACCCGGTTGGCGGGCCACACACCGCAAACGCTGGATGAATTCAGCTACGCCATCGCGTTCCCTGTGGCGGCGATGATCGTGCGCGGACAGCTTGGCGTGAATGAGTTGACAGACGCAACCCTGCAAGACCCCGACATTCTGCGCATTAGCCGTGCGACCGAGTTGATTGACGATGCCCATATGACCGAAATAAGTGTCGGCAAACGCTGGGCACAGGTCACGATCATCGATATGGATGACAAGGAATATATCGACGCCCCCCGCACCCCGCGCGGTGACGCTGATTTACCGCTAAGTGATGCCGAAATCAGCACGAAATTTCACAATTTCGCCGACTCTGTGCTTGGGCAGAAGCGGGCAGATAAAATCGAGCGACTTTCAACCAAGTTCGACACGCTTGATGCGACCGGTTTTGCGGATTTGATGGATTTGTGCCTGTCGGCCCCGGTATAAAGTGAAATGAAACTGGAAATCAGACCCTTTCAACCCATTGACGCCGCGTCTGTGAAAGAGCTGTTCATTGCCGTCAACCGCAGCCTTGCTCCACCCGATCTGGCAGATCGGTTCGAAACCTATATCACGGCTTCAATCCGTGAAGAAATCGGTCGGATTAAAGAGTATTATACCGCCAAAAACGGCCAGTTCTGGGTAGCCTGTGACGCGGATACTCTTGCCGGCATGGTTGGCGTGGAACAACACTCCGATGGCGCAATGGAATTACGCCGTATGTATGTATCGTCTGATTATCGGCGCAAAGGGATTGCGCGAAAGCTTCTGGATCACGTGGAAAACTGGTGTCACGACGCCAGTTACAAAACACTTGTACTAAGCACATCCGAACTGCAACCCGCTGCGATCCGTTTATATGAAACATCAGGGTTTACATTCATTAGGAAAACCACAGCACAAACCGCCAATAACAAAACCATCGGAGGTGGTATTCAGCGGCGATATTACACGAAGGGGTTGTAATTCACTGCAAACCTTCAAAATACCGCCTATAAATCCAGATCAGGGCGATGGCCCCCAAAAATCCACCGATAAACAGGCCCAGCACACTGGAAACGCCAATGAACAGCATGAACAAAGCACGCAGTATAATGCCGCCAAAGATCGCGCCCAGCACGCCTATGGCAACAGCAACCAAAGCATTGACTTGCAGTCCCATGAAACGCACGGCCAAAAATCCAGCCGCTGCGCCAACGATAAGTGTCAAAATAAACGGCATATGAACCTCCTTGAATACCCTATCTATATAGGGGCTATTCGAGAGGTTTTAAGACCTATAGCCGTTTTCCCGACGCCAAAGGCAACCCGCGCAGGAAGTCTACCGCGTCCATTGCGCCTTTGCCGGCACGTTGCAATCGTAGCAGTTGAACAGCACCTGCACCGCAGGCAACACGCAAGCTATCGTCCAGAACCTCGCCCGGCTTACCTTGTCCTGCCACAAGCCTGCTCATCAAAACCTTCACTCGTTGGCCGTCCACCTCGAACCACGCCCCCGGAAACGGGGACAGGCCGCGGATCAGGCGGTCAACCTCGACCGCAGGCTTTGACCAGTCAATTCGCGCCTCTGCCTTGTCGATTTTCGCGGCATAAGTCGCGCCCGCAACCGCCTGTGCAACAGCCGTAAGATCAGGCAATTCCGCCAAAGCCTTCACGATCAGTGAAGCCCCCATATCTGACAACCGATCATGCAAAATCGCCGTGGTATCACTCGCCAATATATCGGTTTCATCGCACATCAGCACAGGCCCGGTGTCCAGCCCCTTTTCCATTTGCATGATGCAGACACCAGTTTGCGCATCCCCCGCCATGATTGCGCGGTGAATGGGGGCAGCACCCCGCCAGCGCGGCAGAAGCGACGCATGGATATTCAGGCAACCGAATTTTGGCGCATCCAGCACTGCTTGTGGCAGGATCAGCCCGTAAGCCACGACAACGGCAATATCCGCCTTCAAATCCGTAAACGATTTTATTTCCGCAGGATCCCGGAAATTCAAAGGATGGCGCACAGGTAAACCACGACTTTGTGCAAATGACTGAACGGGAGAGGGCCGCTCTTTTTTACCACGGCCTGCGGGGCGCGGGGGTTGGCAGTAGACCGCAACCACCTCATGCCCTGCGGCCGCCAATGCTTGCAGCACAGGCACCGAAAAATCAGGGGTTCCCATAAAGACAATACGCATGGCCCTATCCCTTTCGCTTGGCAAGTTTTGCCGATTTCGCCAGCAACATCTTGCGTTTCACGGGGCTGAGAAGATCAAAAAACATCCTACCGTTCAAATGATCGATTTGATGTTGCACCGATGTCGCCCACAGGCCAACAAAATCGCGCTCCACCATTGCCCCGCTCTCGTCCATATATTCAACCGTCACCGCGCGCGGGCGTTCAATCTTGGCCCAGACACCGGGCAGGTTCGGACTGCCCTCTTCATGCATCCGCAGCTTGGCAGACGCGTGCAACACTTTCGGGTTGGCCATGCGCACGGGTTGGTCATGTGTGTCGGAACAATCCACCACCGCCAAGCGCAGGTTTTCACCGATCTGGTTTGCCGCCAAACCCACACCTGGCATTGCATACATGCTGTCCAGCATGTCGCGCCAAATCGCGGTCACAGTATCATTGACGCTTTCAATGGGCGCACAAACCATGCGCAACCGCTTGTCGGGATAGGCAATGAACCGGCGCACCGCCATCAGGCTTTGGCCCGCTCTTTTTTCAGCTTTTGCATCTTTTTGGTGATCATGGATTTTTTCATCCGGCTTAGATAATCAATGAACAAAACCCCGTTCAGATGATCTATTTCATGCTGCGCACAGCGTGACCACAAGCCGGTAAAATGCTCTTCGCGTTCCTTGCCATCCAAATCCCAAAACGAAACCTTCACTTCCGCAGGCCGCGTCACGTCCTCGTATTGTCCAGGGATAGACAAACAGCCCTCTTCATGGGTGGCTTCTTCTTCGCTTGACCAGATCACACTTGGATTGATCAGAACCATAGGCTCGGGGTCTTCTTCCTTGCCGGCGCAATCCATCACGAACAAGCGTTTCAACTGCCCCACCTGCGGCGCGGCCAGCCCGACACCGGGCGCATCATACATCGTGGCCAGCATGGCGTTGCCCAAAGCACACGCATCATCGTCAACCGCTTCATAAGGGCTGCACAGCTTTTTCAAGCGCGGGTCGGGGTGGATCAGGATCGGTAGTATCATACCCGCGATTTAGGCGAAAGCGGACAGAGGTTCAAGATGCGATCTTGCCACCTAAACAAGAGATAAAATCCCCTTGCCCCTGCGCACCCATTCAGTAATGTCCCCTTCAAAGGAGATCCACATGAATTTTGACGAAATTATCAACCGCCACAATAGCCACTCCAGCAAATGGGATGATATGGAAGCAAACTACGGTGTCAGCCCAGATGAGGGCATTGCCATGTGGGTGGCGGACATGGATTTCAAACCGCCGCAATGCGTGGCTGATACGCTGAAAGCCATGACTGATCATGGCATCTATGGCTATTACGGCACCGATGACACCTATAGGGCCGCTATTTGTGGCTGGATGTCGCGCCGCCACGACTGGACGGTTGACCCGGCGTCGATTTTCACCACTCACGGGCTGGTCAACGGCACCGCCCTTTGCGTGCAAACCTTTACCAAACCGGGCGATGCAGTCGTTCTATTTACCCCCGTCTATCACGCCTTTGCCCGTGTGATTAAAGCCGCAGGACGTAAAGTGACCGAATGTGTGTTAACGAACAATGACGGCCACTATTCGATGGATTTCGAGGCTTATGAAGCCGCACTCACAGGACGCGAGACCATGCTGGTATTTTGCTCGCCGCATAACCCCGGCGGGCGGGTCTGGTCACAGGCAGAACTGCAACAAGTGGCCGATTTTTGCGTCAAACATGATTTGATCCTTGTCTCGGACGAAATTCACCACGATCTGGTCTATGCGGGTCAAAAACATATCCCGATGGCCAATGCCGCCCCCGAAATCAGCGACCGCTTGGTGATGATGACCGCGACCAGCAAAACTTTCAATATCGCGGGCCTGCACACCGGCAATGTCATCATTGCGGACATGGCACTGCGCCAGAAATTTGCCGCCACAATGACTGCGATGGGCATATCTGGCAACAGCACTGGATTGATCGCAGCCGAGGCCGCTTACAACGGCGGTGACAACTGGGTTGACGCATTGGTCTCATATCTGGCCGAAAACAAACGCGTATTCGATGCCGGCATAAACGCTATTCCCGGTCTCAAATCGATGCCGCTTGAAGCGACATACCTTGCATGGGTCGATTTTTCCGGCACTGGCATGAGCTGTGAAGAATTCACCGCCCGGGTCGAAGGTACGGCCAAGATCGCGGCTAACCACGGCGGGACTTTCGGCTCTGGTGGCGGGAATTTTCTACGTTTTAATCTGGGCTGTCCGCACAGCGTGGTTGAAGATGCCGTGACCCGTTTGAAAAATGCCTTTCAAGACCTGCAATAATTCATAAACCGTTGCATCTTGGCCCATGGAACGCCATAAAGGACTTTGAGAACAATGTCAGGACTGCCCCCGATGAAAACGTATCTGGAATTCGAAAAACCATTAGCCGAGATCGAAGGCAAAGCTGCCGAATTACGGGCGTTGGCGCATCAAAATAAAGACGAAATTGATCTGGAAAAAGACGCCCAGGCATTGGATAAAAAAGCCGCGAAACTGCTGGAAAAGCTTTATAAGGATTTGACCCCTTGGCATAAATGTCTTGTGGCACGCCATGCGGAACGCCCGCATTGCTCGGATTATATCAATGCCATATTCACCGAATATACTCCGCTTGCGGGCGACCGCAATTTTGCCGATGACAGTGCCATTATGGGCGGGCTTGCGCGGATTGACGATCAACCCGTTGTGGTAATCGGAAATGAAAAAGGCAATGACACCAAAACGCGCCTACACCACAATTTCGGCATGTCGCGCCCCGAAGGCTACCGCAAAGCCATCCGCTTGATGGATATGGCCGACCGCTTTGGCCTGCCGATTATCACTCTTATCGACACACCGGGCGCGTATCCCGGCAAAGGTGCCGAAGAACGCGGACAAGCCGAAGCCATTGCGCGCTCTACCGAGAAATGCCTGCAAGTCGGCGTGCCGGTTATTTCCGTCATCATCGGCGAAGGTGGCTCTGGCGGAGCGGTAGCCTTGGCATCCGCCGACCGCTTGGCGATGCTGGAACACTCGGTTTATTCGGTCATATCCCCTGAAGGCTGCGCCTCGATCCTATGGAAAGACGCCGAAAAAATGCGCGAAGCCGCCGAAGCCCTGCGGCTAACCGCGCAAAACCTGAAAGCCCTCGGGGTGGCGGACACCATCATCCCCGAACCTGTGGGCGGGGCCCAGCGCGATAAGGCGGAAACGATGGAAAATGTGCGCAAGGAGATCACCAAAATGCTAAAAAGCCTTGGCCGCAAATCCCGCAAGAAACTGATTGCCGAAAGGCGTAAAAAGTTTCTTAATATGGGTATGAAAGCATTGGTAGCGTAGGCTGGGCTTTGGGGTCACGCGCCGACAAAAGCCAAACAAATGCAAACTGGCTTTTGGGGTAAAATCTATAAACCGCAACTGCATAAATATAAAATAATACAAATAATTTTAATTACTTAACCTATTGTCCCAACTGGGACATTCTAAAACTACATGCAAACTGTTCACGAAATTGGGATCATTTTGGCCTTGAAGTTTACCCAGCCTAAATAAAACCATGTTATATTTCCCCCTAAAACAGGAGGATAAAAATGGCAGATACTATTGGAAATCCGTTATCATGGGCAGCTTCTTTGATCAAAGATACCTTTTCATATGTCGGTTCCGTGTCCAAACAATTGGGGCCTAATAAAACAAAAAAAACACCCGAGATCAGGCGTATTACCTTGGATGATATCCGTGAAGTGCTTAGGCTTGGCTATACTGATTTCAAAACTTTTCGCACGGATGTTATCCTTATATGTTTGCTTTATCCGCTTATCGGGTTCAGCCTTGTTTGGATGGTCATTCATGGCAGCTTGCTGCATCTGTTGTTTCCGGTTATTTCAGGGTTTGCCCTTATCGGCCCCATCGCTGCCGTTTCTCTTTATGAGATGAGCCGGCGTCATGAACAGAACCTTGATACCAGCTGGATGGCCTTGGATGATGTTCTTAGATCCCCGACATTCGGCGCAATCTTTGTGTTGGGACTTCTCAATATCGCAATCTACATTGCGTGGCTCATGGCCGCCGATTTGATCTACACTCTGGTTTTAGGCTCCGAGTTACCCTCATCGCCGCTTGCCTTTATAAGCAGCATTTTAACAACCAAGGCTGGCTTGCTGATGGGCGTGATCGGGCTAGGCGTTGGCTTTGTTTTCGCGGTAATTGTTCTTGCAATCAGTGTTATATCCTATCCGCTTTTGCTGGATCGTAATGTTGGCCTAAAGGTCGCGGTGACTACCTCTGTTCGGGTTGCCCTGAAAAATCCGGGGCCGATTGCTGTTTGGGGTCTTATCATAGCGATTTCGCTGGCCATTGGCGCAGTACCATTCCTTTTGGGTCTGGTTCTGGTCATCCCCATTCTTGGACACGCGACATGGCATCTTTATCGTAAGACAGTGGTCACAGAAAAGGCAGCGCCATAAACGCGTGCCCAAGCCAGCCTTTATGGCGTTCCCAGCAAAGTTCGGGTCAGGCGTGAACTGGGTGATGACAGGCCATCTATAATGGTTAAATGATGTTTGCCCTGTTCAATAACGGTATCGATTTTGGTGCCTTGTTTTTCCCAGACATCCCGCAAAAGCTGGCTTTGACGGATAAACTCGGGCCGCTCATCAGCACCAACCCAACAGGTTACATCTGCGCTTTTAATCGGCAAGCTCAGGCATGGGCTTTCCAAGGTGGCCTCGGATCCAGTTAATTTCAATGCATCGTTCAGTTTGGTTTTCAGCAGATTACGCAAATCGTGCAAACCGCTAATCGACAGGGTTTTGACGATGCGCTTTTGCAGCGCACCCTCCAACGGGCTATTTTCACAAATCATGCGTGTGGCCAATTGGCCCCCTGCGGAATGGCCGGTTACACGTATGGGGCCAGCGACTTTATCAGCGGCATATGCAATGGCTTGGGCTATTTCCCGTGTCATGTCGCCGATCTTTGCCTCGGGGGCCAAAGTATAGGACGGGATTGCCAC